>NZ_BAABIC010000037.1:0-49245 GCF_039542425.1 Pseudonocardia yuanmonensis | reverse complement strand
GCGCCGTGGACCGGTCCCCGGTCGTGTGCACGTCGACGAGCTCGGCGGGCCGCCCTGCGGCCCGGATCAGGTCCGCGACCTGGCCGGACTGCGCGACGGCGAGCTTGCTCGGCCGGGTGCCGACGCGAAGGGTGCGGGTGTGCACGGCGGTCACCGGTCGCCCTCGGCGTCCGCGGCACGCGCGGCCCCCGGACCGACCCGGCGCACCGGCGCCTCGAGCGCCGCCGCGACCTCGTGGCCGTTGAGCGGCTGCTCCACCGTGCCCGCGACGGCGGCGGGCTTCTGCGGGTCGAGCTCGAACAGCGTGCGCAGCGCGGCCGCGTAGCTGTCCCCGTCCGGGCCCTCGGCCAGCTTCTTGACCTGCACCGTCGGCGTGTGCAGCAGCTTGTCGACGACGCGACGGACGGTTCGGGTGAACTCGTCGCGCACCTCGTCGGACAGCTCCGGCAGCCGCGACGACAACCGCAGCAGCTCGGCGTCGACCACCTCGGAGGCGCGCCGGCGCAGCGCGGTGACGGTCGGGGTGACCTCGGCCGACCGCTGCGCGGCCAGGTAGCTCTGGGCCTCCTCGGCCACCAGGTCCCGGGCCGCCGACACGGCGTCGGCCGCCCCGCCGAGGTCCTGGCGGACGAGCCGGCGCTGCAGCGCGATCAGGTCGACGACGGTCACGCCCTCGATCTCCGCGACGGCCGGGTCGACGTCCCGGGGCAGGCCCAGGTCGCACACCACGAACGGGCGGGTGCGGCCGGCCGTCCCGGCCTCGACCGCCGCGCGCTCGACGACGGTCCCGATCGCGCCGGTGCACGCGACCATCAGGTCCGCGTCGGCGACGGCGGCGGACAGCTCGTCGAGCAGCCCGGCCCGGGCGGGCACGCCCTGCTCGACGCTCTTCTGGGCGAGCCGCTCGGCCCGCTCGGCGGAGCGGTTCAGCACGGTGATCTCGGCGGCGCCGGCGCGGCGGAGGTGGGCGGCGGCCAGCGCGCCCATGGCGCCCGCCCCGACGATCACCGCGCGGGCGCCGGGCAGCTCGCCGTCCGCGTGGCCGAGGACGGCGGACGCGTCCCGCAGCGCCTCTGACACCACCGAGGCGCCGGCGGCGTCGATGCCGGTGCTGGCGTGCACCCGCTTGCCGACGCGCAGCGCCTGCTGGGCGAGCTCGTGCAGGACGCGGCCGACGGTGCCGGCCTCGTCCGCCGTCGCGTACGCCTGGCGCAGCTGGCCGAGGATCTGCGACTCGCCGACGACCATCGAGTCCAGCCCGGCGGCGACCGTGAACAGGTGTTGCACGGCCGAGCCGGCGTAGTGCACGAAGAAGTGCTCGGTGAGGTCCTGCAGCGGCAGGCCGGAGTGCCGGGCCAGGACCTCGGAGACGTCCGCGAGCCCGCCGTGGAAGGCGTCGACCACCGCGTAGACCTCGACCCGGTTGCAGGTCGAGAGCAGGGTCACCTCGCTCACGTGCGGGCACCGCACCATCTCGTCGAGGAGCTTGGGCACGTCGTCCGCGGACACCGCGACCTTCTCCAGGACGTCGACGGGCGCACTCCGGTGCGAGAGGCCCACGACGAGAACACTCATGAGAGCGGCACCGCCGATCCGTTGCGTCCGGTCACGACCCGGCTCATGCCCGGGCCGTCTGGGTCGACACCCCCGGCGGCGTTGCCACGCCCGGCGACGTGGAAGGCCAGCACCTGCAGCTCGACGGCGAGGTCCACCTTGCGGACCTCGACCTCGTCCGGCACCTGCAGGACCGTGGGGGCGAAGTTGAGGATGGAGCGCACGCCCGCCGCGACCAGCTGGTCGCACACGCTCTGCGCGGCCTGTGCCGGCGTCGCGATCATGCCGATCGTGACGCCCGCGGCGGGGCACTCCCGGGGGATGTCGCGCACGTGGTGCACGACGATTCCGTTGATCTTGATCCCGACCAGGTCGGGGTCGACGTCGAACAGCGCGGTCACGGGGAAGCCGCGCCCGCCGAAGCCGCCGTAGCCCGCGAGGGCGTGCCCGAGGTTGCCGACGCCGACCAGCGCCACGGCCTGCGGGTGGTCGAGGCCGAGCACCCGCTCGAGCTCGTGCTGCAGGGACGCCACGTCGTACCCGACGCCGCGGATCCCGTAGCTGCCGATGTGGCTGAGGTCCTTGCGCAGCTTGGCCGAGTTGACCCCGGCGACCGCGGCGAGCTCCTCGCTGGAGACGGTCTCCGCGCCACCCTCGGCGAGCTGGCCGAGCACCCGCAGGTACACCGCGAGCCGGGTGACGGTCGCCTCCGGGATGGCCCTGACCGCGCGGCCCGGGGTGGGCCCGGCGGGGGTGTCGGGGGTCTCGCGGGTCTCGGCGGTCGAGGAGTCGGCCTGCGGCGGCAGCGTCACGCGGCGGCTCCTCGGGCGTCGTACTCGTCGTGATGGGGCCGCGGCCGGGACGGCGGCGGCCTGCGCGACCGGTACTGCCCGGCCGGGCTGGAGCCGGTCGGGTCGTTCGGCGGCGACGCCCGTCCACGGTAGTCGCTCGTGAAGGCGTGCACAAAGTTGCGATCTTGGTCCCGGACGTGCTCCGGGCCCGGCCCGGGTGCGGCCGGGGCACGTGGACCGGTGGTCGCCCGGGACCTGCCGCTCACCGCGTCCGCGTACCCCGCACGTGGCGTACGACACGTGCGGTGCGCGGGCGGGTCGGAGCGGGCCCCGGGGGCCGGGTCAGGCCTGCGGGACGAGGACGGTGTCGATCAGGAAGACGGTCGCGTTGCCGGTCGGGACGTTCCCGCAGACGACGTTCGCGGTGCCGCCCGAGGCGTCGGAGACGGTCATCGCGTCGCCCGTCCCGCCGATCCGCACCTGGCCGCCGGCGAGCTCGGTCGAGGTGCCCGCGGCCCGCAGCTCCTCGGCGCTCGCCCGGGTGCCGGACACGTGGTACTCCAGCACGGTCGCGAGCCGGGCCGGGTCGGCCTCCAGGGCGGCGCGCTGCTCGGCCGGGAGCTTGGCGAAGGCGTCGTTCGTCGGGGCGAAGACGGTGAGCTCGGGGGCGGCGTTGAGCGGCCCGGCGAGGTTCGCCCGGCCGATCAGGTCGTTCAGCGTGGTGAGCTCCGGGTTCGTCTCGACGGCGGCGGCCACCGGCTGCAGCCGCATGCTCGAGAGCGAGCCCGGGTCGTCGCCGGTCGGCAGCGAGGCGCAGCCCGGCCCGAACACCTCGGCGGCCGTGGTGCTACCCGGCACGGCCGGCGTCGTCGGGCCCGCCGCGGCGACGGTCGGGACCGGCGGCACGTCCGTCGCGGAGGACGGCTCCTGGCTGGGCGCGGAGCACGCCCCCAGCACGACGACGGCGGCCGCGGCCGCTCCGAGGGTGACCAGACGCTGGATGCTGCGCACGACATCTCTCCTTCCCGGGGCCTGCCCATGCCTAACGTGTCGGCCGCCGGGACGCCCGCCCGACGGGATCACGATCGGATCTCGCTCGGATCAGGCCGCGGAGAAGATCATGGCGGGCCACCCGGTGGCGCCGTCCGGCAGGACGTCGGCGCGCTCCTCGGTCTGCAGGTTCCCCGGGCCGTCCGTGGCACGGGCCCGCACGGTGTGGCTGCCCGGCCCGACCTCGACGGTGCCGCGCCACATCCGCCAGGTGTCGCCGCCGACCTCCGCGGCGAGCTCGGCCTCGGCCCACGGGCCGCCGTCGACGCTGATCTCGACCCGCGAGATGCCGCGCGGCTGGGACCACGCGATCCCCGCGACGGTGACCCGGCCGGCGGGTACCTGCGAGAACCCGCGGGGCAGGTCGATCCGGCACTCCGTCTTGATCGGCCCGCGCACGCCCCAGCCGCGGTCGGTCCAGTAGGAGCCGCGGGCGGCGAAGGAGGTCAGCTCGAGATCGGTGACCCACTTGGTGGCCGAGACGTAGCCGTACAGCCCGGGCACGACCATGCGCACCGGGAAGCCGTGCTCGGCGGGCAGGGCCTCGCCGTTCATCCCCAGCGCCAGCAGCGCCCCGCGGCCCGGCTCCAGGACGACGTCCGTCGGCGTGCCGGCCGTCCAGCCGTCCGTGCTGGTGGAGAGGATCTGGTCGGCGCCGGGCAGCGGGCCCGCCTCGCGGATCACGTCCGCCAGCTCGACGCCGACGAACCGCGCCGTGGAGATGAGGTCGCCGCCGACCTCGTTGGACACGCAGGTCATCGTGATCGTCCGCTCGACCAGCGGGCGGGCCAGGAGGTCGTCGACGGTGAGGGTGAGCTCCCGCGCCACCCGCCCGTGCACCCGCAGCCGCCACTCCTCGGCCCGCAGCTGCGGCACCCGCAGGGCCGTGTCGATCCGGTAGAACTCCGGGTTCGGTGTGACGAACCGGGTGGTGCCCAGCTCGGCGGCGAAGTCCGTGCCGGGCGGCAGCGGGGCCTCGCGGGTCACGGTCGCGGTGGCCAGCCGCTGGGTGAGGCGGGTGCGGGAGTCGACCGTCCCGCGCCCGACCGCCACGCCGAACCCACCGCCCGCCAAGGCCCCGATCCCGACCGCCGCAGACGCCCCGAGCAGCACCGTCCGGCGCGGCAGGCCGTGCACCCCCGGCGCGTCGGGCGCCGCCGCCGCGGCGAGGGCGAGCCCGTGCAGGGTGCGGACCACCCACAGCCCCGCGGCCGCCGCGACGACCGGTGCGATCAGGTCGGTCGGTGTGAAGGCCGGGCCGAGCACCACGGCGGCGATCCCGGCCACCCCGAGCACGCCGATCACGACCTGCGCCGGGAGGGACGATCGGCGCGACGCGACCCCGGCGGCCACCGCGACCACCAGCAGCACGACGGCCATCCCGGCGAGCAGCACCGGCTTGTCCGCGGTGCCGATGGCCGACTTCGCGAACTCGACGACCGGCGGCGGCGCCACGCGGACGACCGCGTCGCCGACGGCGAGATAGGGCGACGACGTGGGCGACAGCAGCCCGGCGACGAGCTGGCCCGCGCCGAGCGCCGCGCCGACGGCGAGCACCGCGACCGCGGCGGCGACCGGGCGGGACAGCACCGGGGCGGGAGGAGGGGCGAGGGTCCGGCTCACGTCCATGGTTCGCCCCCAGGGCCCCGGAGGTTCGCCCGCGCCACGTATCCCTCCTGCGGCCGGTGTCGGCTCAGCGGGCGAGGGCCTTGCGGAACCGCTCCTCCTCGACCCGGTAGTAGCCGTGCTGCTTCCCGTCGATGAGGATCACCGGGACCATGTCGCCGTACTCGGCGCGCAGCTCCGGGTCGGCGTCGACGTCCTCGGTGCGCCACTCGACGCCCAGCTCGCCGCAGATCCGGGCGACGTCGGCCTCGGCGACCTCGCACAGGTGGCAGTTCGCCCTGCTCAGCACCGTGACCGTCCGGCTCATGCCGTCCCCGTCCCCGCGAGCACCCGCCGGGCGATCTTTCCGGTGGGCGTGCGCGGCAGCTCGTCGACGAACGCGATCACGGTCGGCCGCTTGAAGCGGGCCAGCCGGGTCGCGCAGTACTCCCGCACGGCCTCCTCGTCCGGGCTGGTCCCGGGCGCGGGCACGATGACGGCCTTCACCGCGGCACCCGTCCGGTCGTCCGGCACGCCGACGACCGCGACCTCGGCCACCTCGTCCATCCCGGCGAGGACCTCCTCGACCTCGCGCGGGTAGACGTTGAACCCGTTGACGATCACGAGGTCGGTCGAGCGGTCCACGAGGTGCAGGTCGCCGTCGGCGTCGAGGTAGCCGACGTCCGCGGTGCGGAACCAGCCGTCGGCGTCCGGTCCGCCCGCCCCGTCCGGCCAGTAGCCGGAGAAGAGGTTGGGGCCGCGCAGCGCGACCAGACCCGTGTCCTCCTCGGGGTCGGAGAACACGTCCGCCGCGTCCCCCTCCTCGCCCTCCTCGGCCGCGCGCCCCGCGAGCGGCTCGCCCTCGGCGTCGACCAGCCGCAGCTCGACGCCGGGGATCGGCCGGCCGACCGAGCCCGGCTTGCTGCACCCGGGCAGGGTGCAGGTGACGACCGGGCCGGCCTCGGAGAGCCCGTACCCCTCGAGCACCTCCATCCCGGTGGCGTCGCGGAAGGCGGTCAGCCACGCCGGGGGCAGCGGGGCACCGCCGGAGGTGCAGATCCGCACGCCCTCGAGCGCAGCGCTCAGCTCCGCAGCCGGCAGGTCGAGCAGCGCCCGGTAGAGCGACGGGACGCCGGCCAGCGCGCTGACCCGGTGGTCGCGCAGGATGCCCGGCGTGGCCGCGGCGTCGAACCGCTCGGTGAGCACGGCGGTGGCCCCGGCCCAGCAGACCTGCAGCAGGCCCGCGGCCAGCCCGAAGCTGTGGAAGAGCGGCAGCGCCAGCAGGACCCGGTCGGCGGGGGTGACCGGGGCCGGGCGCAGCGCGGCGGTCTGCTCGCGGTTGGCCAGCAGGGCGCGGTGGGACAGCTGCACGCCGCGCGGCCGGCCCGTGGTGCCGGAGGTGTAGATGAGCAGCGCGATCGCCTCGCCGCCGGGCGGTTCCGCCACGGGGGCCGCGGGCGGCCCGGCCTGCACGGGCGGGGGGTCGAGGACCGGCACCCCGGCCTCCCGGGCGACGTCCGCCGCGACCCCGGCATCGGCGACGACGGCGGCGGGCCGGGCGTCGTCGAGGACCACCGCGACCTCGCGGGCCACCGACCGCTGGCCGACCGGGACGGCGATCGCCCCGGCCCGCAGCACGCCGAACAGGGCGACGCAGAAGCCGGCGCCGTTGGGCAGCACCAGGACCACGCGGTCGCCCGGGCCGACCCCGGCGGCGGCCAGCCGGGCGGCCTCCGCGTCGGCCGCGGTGTCGAGCTCGGCCCAGGTCACCGTGCGCCCGGCCGTGACGTCGACGACCGCGGGCTGACCGGGCTCGCGGCGCGCCGCCCGCCGGACCAGCTCACCCAGGTGCACGACCGCGTCGGACCCGGTGCTCCGGTTCGAAGGCTCCACGCGCCGAGTCTGACAGACCGCCGGGTCCGGCAGACCCCCGGCGGACGACCGGTCCGCACCCGCGCGTGTGGAACGAGGACCTCGCCCGGGCGCAACCCCCGTGCGCCCGGCGGCAGGGCGACACGCCGCCACCCGGCGCGTCGACCGAACACGCTGCGCCACGACCACGTTGACCGCCCGTGACCGTCCGCTCACCGGATAAGGCATTCGGCGAGCGGTGGCACCCGTCTGGGGGCCGGGGGGCTGCCCTAGAGTCCGCCCCCACAACCTGCCAACGCCGGACCCGCGGGTTCGGCACGAGTTCTCACCCAAGGGAGTGGCATGCAGCCTGTTGCCAGCGCACCGCGGGTCCACCCGCGCTGCCCTGTCCGACACCGGGTGCACCGGGCTTCATGACCTCCTCGATGCGTCCCGACGGGCTGCTCCCCACGGAGCGGTTCACGCCGTCGCACCCGACCGGTGCCGGCGCGACCCCGTCCCCCTGGTCGGACCTGCCCCGGCAGGCCCGGTCCGGCGGTTCGACCACCCACCGACCGGCCCCCGACGCCGCTCCCCCGTCCGCGCCCGACCCGACCGCCCCGGCCCCCGGCCGGACCCCGGACGGCCGGCCGACCCGACAGCAGGCGCCCGTGACAGCTCCCCCCGTCGCCCGTCCCCACGCCGTCCCGCCACCCGCGGGACCACCGCCGTCGGGTCCCCCCGCGGGCCCGCCGCCCCGCGCCCCCGAGCCCGGGCCCGAGGCGGTCGAGCCCCGCCCGGAGGCCGAGGCCGACGGCGGCGGCTCCTGGACCCTGGTCAAGGCCTGCCAGGCGGGCGACCAGGACGCCTTCAAGGAGCTGTACGCGCGCTACCACGAGGTCGTGTTCCGGTACGTGCTGTTCCGGCTCGGCGACCGCACGCTCGCCGAGGACCTCACCCAGGAGACCTTCCTGCGCGCCCTGCGCCGGATCGGCTCGGTGAGCTACCAGGGCCGCGACATCGGCGCCTGGTTCGTCACGATCGCGCGGAACCTGATCTTCGACCACGTCAAGTCCAGCCGGTACCGGCTGGAGTCGACGACCGCGGACATGGTCGAGCACTCGCCCACCACCCACGGGCCGGAGCAGCAGGTCATCGAGAACGCCACGAACTCCGAGCTGCTCAAGGCGATCGAGAAGCTCAACCCGGACCAGCAGGACTGCATCCGGATGCGGTTCCTGCAGGGCCTGTCGGTCGCCGAGACCGCACAGCGGATGAACCGGGCCGAGGGTGCGGTCAAGGCGCTGCAGCACCGCGCCGTCCGCCGCCTGGCGCAGCTGCTCCCCGAGGGGCTGCGGTGAACGGCGGCGCCTATATCGCGAACTACATGCTTGTCGTTACGGATGCGACGAGTGAACCACACCAAGCGGTGAACGGTCTCTGTGCCGTAACCGACGACCGCCCGCCTCGTTGTGTGGGTGAACGTCGGCAGAGCGCGAGGTCCCGATCGGGCCGGACGCTGACGAACAGTGCAGGGATGCAGTGAGGACGGCGAACATGCCCGCGGGACGATGGGGCTCGGACGACGAGTGGTGGGGCGAGGAACACCTCGACCCCCGTTTCGCGCCGGACGACGATCTGGAGCACGAGGTTGCCCTCGCGGCCGCGCTCGATCGCAGCCGTACCGACCTGAGCCCGGACGCCGAGACCGCCGAGCGTATGCGCTCGGACTTCTTCGCCGCCCTGGAGAAGGAGTGGGGCGCGCCGGAGGAGTCGGCCGCCGAGCGCACCACGCGGATCGAGCCGGTCCGGGCCGACGCGCTCGAGCAGACCACCGACCTCACCGCCGCGCTGCGGCCGGAGGGGCCCGAGGGCGCGACCCGCTCGGGGTCCTCCGGTGAGCGCACCGTGTCGGCGGCCACGGGTTCGGGCGGCACGAGCGGCTCGGCCGGCGCCACGTCCCGGCGGTCGAAGCGCGGACCCCGGCACGTGCTGCCCACCGACCACCCGGACAACCCCGGGCGTGCCGGCGGCTCGCGCGGGCCCGGCGGGCGGCGTCCGAGCCTGCGCAAGCGGGTCGCGCTGGTCGGCGGCGCCGCGGCCCTCGCGCTGGTCGCCCTCACCGGCGGCACGGCGATGATGAGCGGCGACGCGCTGCCCGGCGACACCCTCTACGCGGTCAAGCTGGCCACCGAGTCCACCGGCACCGCCTTCACCTTCGGCGACGGGGCCAAGGCGCAGCGCCATCTCGACCTGGCCGCGACCCGGCTGGACGAGGTGCGCCGGCTGCAGCAGGCCGGCCGCGCCCCGAGTGCGGACACCTACGAGACCGCGCTCACCGCGTTCGACGACGCGGCCAGCGAGGGCTCCCGGATGCTGCTGTCCGGGGCGCAGCCGCCGACCGACACCGGGCTCGGCGACCTCGACGCGTGGGCGCAGAAGCAGGGCCGGGCCATCGCGGAGCTGCGGGCGTCCGGCGGCGACGTGCCGGGGGCCGACCGCTCCGCGCGGCTGGTGGAGCGCATGTCGGAGCGGGCCGCGGCCCTGCAGGCCCGGATGGGCTGCAGCGAGGTCAGCGCCGGCGTCGACGACCTCGGCCCGATCCCGGCCACCAGCCCCTGCGTCCCGGTGGCCTCGAACGCCGGTCAGGGCGGCGGCCCGGTCGACCAGCGGGTACCGAACGGCAGCCCGCAGTCCGCGAGCACCAGCCCGGCCGCGCCGTCGGACAGCACCGGGCCGCAGCCCTCGGGCGACCCGGCCGCGGGCGAGAACGGCCTGGTCCCGGACCTCCTGCCCGGGAGCGACGAGGCCGGCGCGACCAGCACCACGACCAGCGGCTCGGCGACGTCCAGCAGCACCGAGCAGAGCTCGTCGAACCCGCCGAGCGGGGGCGGCAGCGGGGGCGGTCTCCTGCCCCCGATCCAGCTGCCGCCGCTGCTGCCCGGGCTCGGGCCGATCACCATCGGCTGAGCGGACCGGACCCGGACGACGACGGAACGGGGCCGCGCGGTGACCCACCGTGCGGCCCCGTTCCGCGTTCGGGACCGTTTCACGTCGGTACGGGCGGGTCCGTTCAGTAGGCTGGACGGGCGGTACCCGGCCGGTCACGGACCGGACGGGAGGCGGACGGATCGGCGAGGGTGGGCGGGACCGGCACGGACCGGACGGCCCCCAGGTGGTAGGACCCGAGGTGGTTGTGGAGCACGGTGAGCCGCAGGGCGCGGACGCGTGGGGCCGGGACGGCGCCGCGGACCCGCTTCGGAACGGCGCCGGTGAGACGGCGGGCGTCACCGAGACGACGGACGTGATCGAGGAGGCCACGGCGGTCGACCGGGCGCAGCGCGCGGGCCAGGCCGCGGCGGCCGCCGCCGTGGCCGCGGGCGAGCCGCCACCGTCCGAGGCGGCGGACGTGGACCTCACCGCGGCCGCGTTCTTCGACGTCGACAACACCATGATGGTCGGCGCCTCGATCTTCCACTTCGCCCGCGGGCTGGCCGCCCGCAAGTTCTTCACCACCTCCGACCTCGCCGGGTTCGCCTGGCAGCAGATCAAGTTCCGGATCGGCGGGCGCGAGGACAAGAACGGCATCGCCGGGCACCGGGACACCGCGCTGTCCTTCGTCGCGGGCCGGCCGGTCGACGAGGTCGTCGCGCTGGGCGAGGAGATCTACGACGAGCTCATGGCGGACCGGATCTGGGCCGGCACCCGCGCGCTCGCCCAGATGCACCTCGACGCCGGTCAACGGGTCTGGCTGGTCACCGCCACTCCGGTCGAGCTGGCCCTGATCATCGCCCGTCGGCTCGGCCTGACCGGGGCGCTCGGAACGGTCGCCGAGAGCGTCGACGGGCACTACACGGGTCGCCTGGTCGGCGAGATCCTGCACGGGCCGGCGAAGGCGCACGCGGTGCGTGCGCTGGCCGCCACCGAGGGCCTGGACCTGCGCCGCTGCACCGCCTACTCGGACTCGGTGAACGACGTGCCGATGCTCTCCGCGGTGGGGACCGCGGTCGCCGTCAACCCGGACGCGGAGCTGCGGGACGTGGCCAAGGAGCGCGGCTGGCAGATCCGGGACTTTCGCACCGGGCGCAGGGCCGCCCGCATCGGGGTGCCCTCGGTGCTCGGCGCCGGGGCACTGGCCGGGGCCGTCGCCGCCGGGGTGGCGTACCGGCGGCGCTGAGGCTCACCCGAGGAACACGTTCCGCCGCTGGCTGAGCAGCCGGTAAAGGGTGTGCTGGATGGTCTCGCGCACCTGGTCGGTCAGGTTGAACACGAGCATCGGGTCCTCGGCGTCCGCAGGGGTGTAGGCGTCGAGCGAGATCGGCTCGCCGAACTCGATGTACCACTTCGACGGCAGCGGGACCAGACCCAGCGGCCCGAGCAGCGGGAAGGTCGGCGTGATCGGGAAGTACGGCGCGCCGAGCAGCCGGGCGAGCGGCGCGATGTCGCCGATCTTCGGGTACGTCTCCTCGGCGCCCACGATGGAGCACGGGATGATCGGCACGCCGGTGCGGAGGGCGGCCGAGACGAACCCGCCGCGACCGAAGCGCTGCAGCTTGTACCGGTCCTTGAACGGCTTGCCGATGCCCTTGAAGCCCTCGGGGAACACCCCGACAAGCTCGCCGGAGGACATCAGCCGCTCCGCGTCGGCGTTGCAGGCCAGGGTGGCGCCGTTCTTGCGCGCCAGCTCGCCCACCACCGGCAGCTTGAACATCAGGTCCGCCCCGAGCAGCCGCAGCCGGCGCCCGGCCGGGTGCTCGTCGTGCAGCGCCTGGATGGTCATCAGCGCGTCGAGCGGGAGGGTGCCCGAGTGGTTGGCGACGACGAGTGCGCCGCCGACGTCCGGGACGTGCTGCAGGCCGATCGTCTCCACCCGGAACCAGCGCTCGTAGAGCGGGCGCAGCGCCGGCGCGAGCACGGAGTCTGCGAGGTCGCGGTCGAAGCCGAACTCGTCCACCGTGTAGTCGCCGGACAGGCGGCGGCGCAGGAAGCGCAGCACCTCCTCGAGCGCGGCCTCCCAGGCCGGCGGCTCCGGGTCCGGCACGGCGGCCACCGGCGGGACTGCGCTTCCGCCCCCGGCCTGCTCCTCGCCGGGGGTCGGGCGGGGGCGCGGCGTGGTCGTGGCCGGGCGGCTGCGGGTCCGCGGGGTGTCCCGCGTCGGCTCGGTGCCCGCGCGGGTGCGGCCGCCCGAGCGGTTCCCGCGGTCGCGGCCCTCGCCGAGCCGCCACCGGGTGCGCCCCCCGGTCTCGTCCGCCCGCAACGGGATGACGCGCGCTTCCGGCACCCGAACCCCCTCCGAAATCCCCTGCGACTGCTTCCCGTTCCCCGACCGTCGCACCATGCTTCCCTCCGGACGCGCGGCCCGCTAGTGCAGCATCCGGGCGGCCTGCAGGACCGTCCGCTCGGCCGCCTCGATCCGCTCGGCCCCCAGGACGGGCCGGAGCGCGCGACCACGCACGTAGTCGTCGAAGGCCTGGACCGTGGTCCAACGAGGGTGGAAGCCGAAGTGTTCCTTCAACCGGGTCGTGTCCACGACGCGGCCGAAGTTGAGGAACCGCATCTGCTCCGGCGAGTAGTCGACGACGCGGGCGCCGCGCAGGAACCGGCCGACCGGCCCGACCAGCGGCGCCGGGACCGAGACCTGCACCCGCCCGGCCCGGCGGACGGCCTGGGAGAGCATGAGCACGCCGTCGGCCGCGACGTTGAAGACCCCGGGGTGCTCCTCGACGGCGGCCCGCTCGAGCACGGCGAGCGCGTCCTCCTCGTGCAGGAACTGCAGCCGGGGGTCGAAGCCGAGGATCGTCGGGACGACCGGCAGCGCGAAGTAGCGCGTCAGCACCGTCTCGATCCGCGGGCCGACGTAGTTGCAGAAGCGCAGGACGGTGGTCGTGACGTCCGGCCTGCGGCGGGCGAAGCCGCGCAGATAGCCCTCGATCTCGGCGGCATCCTTGGCGTAGCCGCCCGAGGGGAGGTCCTTCGGCGTCATCGACTCGTCGAACAGCGCGGGATCGCGCGAGCCGGAGCCGTAGACGGCGGTGGTGGACTTGAGGACGACGCGCCGCACCCGCTCCGCCTTCTGGCAGGCGGCGAGGAGCTGCATCGTCCCGATGACGTTCATCTCCTTCATCGCCGTGCGCCCGCCGGACGATCCGGGGCCGGCGGAGAGGGCGGCGTGCACCACGGTGTCGACGCCGGCGCCGGAGATGACCTTGGCGATGAGCGGGTTGCGGATGTCCGCGCGGACGAACTCCGCGCGACCCATGCGGCGCAACATGTCCCGGGACGGCGGCACGGTGTCCACACCGAGCACGCGGTCGATCTCGGGGTTCGCGGCGAGCCGTGCGGCCAGGTTGCCGCCGAGGAATCGGCTGACACCTGTCACCAGCACGACGGAGGGAGCGCCGCCGCCGCTGCTGCGGTCGGCGTCGCGGGGAGATCCCGTGCCAGTCACGGACCCGACCTCGTTCGTCGTGCGACCAGGGACCCCGGGTGCGACCCGGGCCGGTGGACCCCGGCCCGTCCCTGCGCGGGACGGGCGGGGTCACACCTCACTTGCCGAGCTTGCGACGCTGCACGCGGGTCTTGCGGAGCAGCTTGCGGTGCTTCTTCTTGGACATGCGCTTGCGACGCTTCTTGATGACCGAGCCCATGCGCCGGTACCTCCTGTGCTCACTGCTTCGCTCGCGGCCGGGAGCCGGCCCGAGAGGGTGTGTCCCCGCCGCGCGGCGGTCGCGCGCACGCGGGTGCACACGGCGAGACGATGACCGGTCGCCGATCCTACCTGGCACCGGTCGCGGCGACCCGCCAGGGCGGGTCCACCGGCCGGGTCGTGAACCGCCGGGATGCGGTCGGGCGGTGCCCGCCCCGCTCAGCCCGCGTCGAAGTACGCGTGCCGCAGGTAGTCCTCCACGGCGCGCTTCGGGACGCGGAACGAACGACCCACCCGGGCCGCGGGGAGCTCCCCGCCGTGCACCAGCCGGTACACGGTCATCTTGGAGACCCGCATCATGGCGGCGACCTCCGCCACGGTCAGGAACTGCACCGCGGCGATGTTGTCGATGCGTTCGGGCTGCCCTGAATGCCCTGGCTGCTGCGTGGCCATCCGGACACCGCCTTCCCTGGAGAAGTCCCACGCTCCCGCCCGGTCCTCGTACCCCCGCGCGGCGTGTTCCCCGTGAGGATAGCGGTGCCGGTGTGACGCCTTCGACACACCATGCCACTCGGGCAGGGAATTCAGCCGCGCGTCAGGGTGAGACCCGATCCTTCGTTCGGGTCAACGGTTCTGCACCGAGCGTCCCAGCTCGACCGACCGGTCCCGCGCGGCCTCGATCGCATCGATGAGGGCCGCCCGGACGCCGTGCCGCTCCAGCTCGCGGATGGCCGCGATGGTCGTGCCGGCCGGGGAGGTGACGGCCTCGCGGAGCAGCACCGGGTGGTCGTCGGACTCGCGCAGCATGGTGGCCGCGCCGAAGGCGGACTGGACGATGAGGTCCGCGGCGACGGCCCGCGGCAGGCCGAGCAGTATCCCGGCGTCGATCATGGCCTCGACCAGGTAGAAGAAGTAGGCCGGACCGGAGCCGGAGAGCGCAGTGACGGCGTCCTGCTGGGGCTCCGGGACACGGACCACCCGGCCCACCGAGCCGAGCAGCTCCTCGGTGGCGGCGAGGTGCTCGGCGGTGGCGTGCCGGCCGCCGGAGACCGCGCTCATTGCCTCGCCGACGACCATCGGCGTGTTGGGCATGACCCGCACGACCGGCGTCCCCTCGGGCAGCCCGCCCTCGAACAACGACGTCGGCAGGCCGGCGCACAGCGAGACGACGAGCGTGCCCGGGGCCAGCGCCGCCTTCAGCTCGGTCAGCACCGGGGCGATGTCCTGCGGCTTGACCGCGACCACCACGACGTCCGCCTTGGCCGCGGCGCCCGCCACGTCGGCCGACTCCACCCCGAGACGCCCGGACAGCTCGGCGGCCCGCTCCGGGTGCCGCTCGGTGAACACCAGGTCCGCCGCGGGCCGACCCGCCGCGAGCAGCCCCGACAGCAGCGCCTCGCCGATCTTGCCGGCGCCCAGAACCGCGATTCGTGTCATGGATCGACGGTAACCGCCCGGATCGGGGCAGGTCGGGGAGGGTGCGGGGCTATCCGCGCGGGAGCGGGGAGAGCGCGAGCTGGCGAGCCTGGCAGACCACCCGGCCCGTCGCGTCGCGGACGGTGCAGTCCTCGTCGAACCACGTGCCGGCGATCATCTGCGAGCGTGACTCCAGGGCGAGCCAGCCCGGCGCGGGTCGGGCCCGCAGCAGGGCGGTGAGCTGCACGGTCGGCGCCCAGCCGCGCCCGCCGCCCCGGTTGAACACGGTCGGTGGCAGCGCGTCCCCGGCGAGCAGCGCGAACAGGGGGTCGGGGTCCTCGCCGCGCGGCCGCATCCAGCCGCGGACCACCGGGTCCGCGGTCTCCTTGCGCAGGAACGCCATGGTCGCCGGGTCGTACCGCGCCTCGGTCGCCGCCGCCAGGCCCTCGCCTGGGGTGCGGACGTCCGGGACGAAGTCGATCGCGTCCGCGGACGGTTCGAGGGGCATCGGGGACTCGGCGAGCCAGCTCGGGTCGGCGTCCGGCAGCGTCCCCGCCGTGACCGTCGCGGAGAGCAGCAGCCTGCCGTCCTGGGTCATCCGAGCCGCCGCGACCGACGCCTGGCGGCCCAGCTTCAGCACGTCCGTCTCGAGCTCCACCGTGCCCAGCTCCGGGGCCCGCAGGAACTCCGTGCCCACCACCACCGGGTCCAGCTCCGTGTCGCCGCCGTGCTCGGCACCGAGCCGCGCGAGCGCCGCCTTGGTCAGCAGCACCATGAGCAGGCCGCCGTGGGCCTTGCCGCCGATGGAGAAGAGCGTGCCGAGCTCCGCGGTGAAGCGGCCCCCGCCCTCGTCGGTCAACACGGTGGACGCCGCGAACGGCCGCTCGACGGTCACATCGGTGGGAGCCATGAAACGGTCGTATCACGCCGGCGCGGCCCCGAGGGTGTGACGCGCGCCGCTCAGGCGTGGGGTGCGGGCTCCGGGAGGGGCACCTGCGGCGTGATCGGCAGGACGGGCGGGACCGGCGCGGCGAGGTGCAGGCGGGCGTAGACCAGCGACTCGGCCAGCAGCGCCGACCGCTGATCCCGGGTCCGGCACCGGCGGGTGCTGACCTCGAGGACCACCACGCCCTCGCGCGCGAACCGGCCCGTGGCCAGCCGCTCGCAGACCTCGGCGCAGGGCTGCGTGCCGCGCCCGGGCACCAGGTGCTCGTCCCGCGGGGCGCCGGTGCCGTCCGTGAGGTGCAGGTGGACCAGACCGTCGCCCATACGGTCGAGCATGGCCAGCGCGTCGGATCCCGCGGCAGCCGTGTGCGAGAGGTCGAGCGTGTAGAAGCGGTGGCCGACCGCGGTCGGGTCGAAGCCCGGCGCGTAGGGCACCGTGCGGATCCGGCCGCGCGACACCGGGAACATGTTCTCGACGGCCAGCCGGACGCCGGCCCGCTCCCCCGCGCGGGCCACCTCGTCGGCGAACACCGCGGCGTAGCGGCGCTGCCAGCGGAAGGGCGGGTGCAGCACCACGGTCCGCGCGCCGAACCGCTCCGCGGCCACGACCGACCGGCGGATCCGGGTCACCGGGTCCGCCCCCCACACCCGCTGCGTGACGGCCAGGCAGGGCGCGTGCACGGCCAGCACGGGGACCCCGTACCGCTCGGCGAGCCGCTCGACGGCCCGCACGTCCTGCGACACCGGATCCGTCCACACCATCAGCTCGACGCCGTCGTACCCCAGGTCCGCGGCGAGCTCGAACGCCGCCGCGGCGGGCTCCGGGTAGACCGAGGCGGTGGAGAGTGCGACCGGCGGGGCGGGGATCACCGTTCCAGGAGTACCAGGATCGCGGGCGAGACGGTCAGGAGCAGGCCGACACCCACCGCGAAGGCGGTGGTGCGCAGGTCGTCGTTGCGCAGCAGGGCGCGGACGCCGAGCACGAGGCCGACCGTGATGATCACGGCGGCGGCCAGCGCGACCACGGGCAGGTTGAACCAGAGGTAGCGGAAGCCGACCCAGACCGCGGCGCCGACCAGGGCACCGGCGATCCACTGGCCGATGACGACGGCCCAGCCCTGCGCCGTGCCCTCGTCCTCCTCCGGTTCCTCCTCGGCCCGCTCCGGGGCACGGCGACCCAGGCCCGCAGGGGCCCGGTAGGTGTCGTCCCCGTAGCCGTCGTCGTCCCCGTACTCGCCGTCGTAGCGGTCGTCGAGGTCGTCGTCCTCGTCGTGCAACGGCGGCCCGCCGAGCTGGGTGGGCGGGCCCGCGTCGTCCTCGTCGTCGTCGAGGGGAGGGGCGCCGAACTGGGTGGGCGGGCCGGCGTCGTCCTCGTCCTCCCGGGTGGGCGGGGCGCCGAAGCGGGTCGGCGGACCGCCCGCGTACACCGAGCCGAACGGCGCGGTCATCGGGTCGTCCTGCGGGGCGCGGACGCGGCCGAGCTGCTCGGTCCCGGGCTCGCCCGGCCGGCCCGGCGCCTGTCCGCCCGGGGACCACGGCGCACCGGGACGCGGGGCCTCCTGGGGCAGACCCACGGTCCCGGCCGCGCCGCCGCCCCACGCGTCGGCGCCCCGTGCGGGTGCCTCGGGACGTCCGGGCTGGGCGGTCGGGCGGCCGAAGGGCGCGGGTCCGTCGTGGTTCAGGCCGTTCTGGCCGGGGCCGCTCTGCCTGAACCCGTTCCGGCCGGCGCCGTTCGGACCGAAGCCGTTCCGGCCGGCGTCGTCCGACCCGAAGCCGTTCCGGTTCGCGTCGGTGAGCCCGAACCCGTTCTGACCGGGACCGTTCGGGCCGGGGGGGTTCTGAGCGGGACCGTTCTGAGCGGGAGCGTTGAGGGCGGGGCCGCTCGGGGCGGGAGCGTTCTGGGCGGGGCCGCTCTGCCTGAAGCCGTTCTGCCCGGCGCCGGGGGGACCGAACCCGTTCCGGCCGGCATCGCCGCGTCCGAAGCCGTTCGGGCCGGCGGCACGACCGGGGGCGGGAGGGCCGAAGCCGAGGGCGGCACTGCTCGGCGCGCCGGCGCCGCGTTCGTCGCCCGGCTCCTCGTCGGCCTCGCGCTCGAGGCGCGGACCGGGGCCACGCTCCCAGGATGCGGTGGGCTGCTCGGCGCCGGCGTTGCGCCACGGTTCGGCGGGCGCCTCGGGCGTGGGCTGGGGCCGCCAGGCCTGGGTGCCGCCGTGCCGGCCGGGGGTGCCCGGGCCCTCCGCGGCGGGGGGAGCGCCGACCGGCTCACCGTCGTCGGCCTCGCGGCGCCGTCGACGCCGCCCGGACGCCGCCGCCGCGCCGTTCTCGGCGAGCAGCTCGGCGACCGTGCGCTGTCTCGGCTGGTCGGTCTCTGAACTCATCCGCTACACCGTGCCTCGTACGACGTCAAGCGTCCAAGTGATGTGGGCGCGTCGTGCGCCGAGCGGTCGTCCCTGGTCGACCCGTCGAGGGTGTCGAGCCGCCGCAGGATCACTCCCTCGCGCAACGCCCACGGACAGATGTCGAGTTCGGTCACCTTCAGGGCCCGCATCGCGGCCTCCGCGACGATCGCCCCGGCGACGAGCTGGTGCGCCCGGCTGGGGCTCACCCCCTCCAGCTCGGCGAGGTCGGCCGACGACATCCGGCTGATGAACGACCCCAGCTGCCGCAGCCCCGCGTGGGTCAGCACCCGACGCGCCCGGATGCCCGCGCCGGAGGGCGCGGCACCTGTCAGCCGGGCCAGGGAACGGAAGGTCTTCGAGGTGCCGACGGCGAGGTCCGGCTCCCCCAGCTTGCGCAGGTCGCGCGCGACCGGCGCGAGGTCGGCGTCCACCTTGTCCCGCAGCGCCTCGATCTCGCGGCGGGACGGCGGGTCGCCCGTGAACCACTCCCGGGTGAGCCGCCCGGCCCCGAGCGGCAACGACGCGGCCGCGGCCGGGTGCTCGTCCCGGCCCGCCGCGAGCTCCAGCGACCCCCCGCCGATGTCGAGGCACAGCAGCCGCCCGGCCGACCAGCCGTACCAGCGGCGCACGGCGAGGAAGGTGTAGCGCGCCTCGTCCTCGCCGGGGAGCACCTCGAGCGCCACCCCGGTGTCGGCGCGCACCTTCGCGAGGACGGCGGCGGAGTTCGTGGCGTCCCGCAGTGCGGAGGTGGCGAAGGCGAGCAGGTCGTCGCAACCCAGTTCGGCGGCGGAGTCCCGTGCGGTGTGCACGGCGGCGATCAGCGAGTCGACGCCGACCCGGCTCAGCGCGCCGTCCGGCTGCAGGTGCTCGGCCAGCCGCAGCTCCGCCTTCTGCGAGGTCGCGGGGGTGGGGTGGCCGCCCCGCCGGGCGTCCACCACCAGCAGGTGCACGGTGTTGGAGCCGACGTCGAGCACACCCAGTCGCACGCGATCAGGTTACCGGCCCGTGCCTCGCCCGTACCCGCACCGTGATCGGGGCCGCGGGGCGGACGGCGGGCGGGACGCCTGGTAGCCGCGGGTGGGCCGAGCCGGTGCGTGTCCTGCTGCGAGGTGGGAGCGGGACGGCTGGGGGCGGTGCGAGCGGAGTGCGGAGGGGGCGGGGTGCCTCGCCCCCTCCGCACGGAACTCACCCGTCGGACGCCGCGCGCACCTTGCCGCGACGGGACCCGCCCCGGCGCGCGGGCTTCCGGCGCTTCGGAGCAGCCGCGGACTCGGTCGCCTCCTCCGCCCCGGTTCCCTCCGTGGAGTCGGCGGAGTCGCCGTCCGCCGTATCGTCGGCGGTGTCGTCCTCGGCGGTGTCGTCCTCGGCGGTGTCGTCCTCGGCGGTGTCGTCGGACCCGGCGGACAACTCACCGTCCTCGTCGCCGTCCTCGTCGCCGGTCCGGTCGAGGCCGCCCGAAGCGCCCTCCTTCGCCGCGGCCGCGTTCAACGCCTCGACCATCGCATCGGCCGCCATCCGGACCTCCTCGTCAGACAGCGCGTCGGGATCGTCGTCGGAATCGCCCTCGTCGGCCTCCGCGTCGGCACCCGCCTCGGCGTCGTCCTCAGCGCCCTCGTCGGCCTCCGCATCGAGGTCCTCGTCGCCCTGCTCGTCGGCCTCCGCATCGAGGTCCTCGTCGGCCTCGGCGGCAACGTCCTCGGCGGCCTCCGCGTCAACGTCCTCGGCGGCTTCCGCGTCGACGTCCTCGTCCGCCTCCGCATCGACGTCCTCGTCGGCCTCCGCATCGACGTCCTCGTCGGCCTGCGCGTCAGCACCCTCCTCGGCCTCGGCGTCCTCGACATCGGCGGCGGACGTGTCGTCGATCGCGGCCTCGGCTCCGACGTCCTCTGCGTCCGCGCCTTCGTCTGCCTCGGCGCTCTCGACGTCCGTGCCCTCGGCGTCGGTGTCCTCGGCGTCGGTGTCCTCGGCGTCGGTGTCCTCGGCGTCGGTGTCCTCGGCGTCGGTGTCCTCCGAACGCTCCTCGGCCTCGGCACTCGCGTCGTCGTCGCTCCCGGCACTGTCGCTCTCGGCCCGGTCGCCCCCGTCGTCCTCGTCGCCGCCGTCACCGGCTTCGGCGTCGAGCAGCCAGTCCGTGTCGGGCGAGACCTCGGTTTCGACGTCCGGGCCCGAATCGCTCGCACGGTCGCGGCTCTCGGCGTCGCTCCCGGCCTCGTCGCTCTCCTCGTCGGCGCCGTCGCCCGCCTCCGCATCGAGCACCCAGTCCGCGTCGGGCGGCACCGGGGCCTCCGCGCTCGCACCCTCGCCGGCGTCCGCGGCCTCCTCGGCGCCCTCAGCCTCGGCGCCCTCATCGGCCTCGCCCTCGGCGCCCTCATCGGCCTCGCCCTCGGCGCCCTCATCGGCCTCGCCCACGGCGCCCTCGCCGGCCTCACCCTCAGCGCCCTCGGGCGTGTCCGCCGCGGTGTCGAGTGGGAAGATCACCTCCGGCTCCGCGTCGCCCGCCTCGTCCGTGCCGGCGCCCTGCACGCCCGCCTCGCCCTCCCCGGACTCGTGCGAGCCGGGCGTCCCGGACGTGGACGTCGCACCGATGACGGCTCGCACCAGCTCCTGCTGGGCCTTGAGCAACTTCTGCAGGGTCTCGAAGACCTCGTCGTTGAACGCGATCATCGCGTCCTGCAGCCGGTCGGACGAGCCGGAGGGCTCCGGTCCCGAACCGGCGGCCGGTTGTGCTGACGACATCGTCGCCTCCTCGTCGGTGGGTGCTGTCGGGCCGCCGGATCCCCCACCGCCCACCCACGCCAACCCCGCCTACGGCGCGTCGCGGAGAAATACTCCGGTCACCTCCTGAGGACGTGCCGATCAGGGGCACACCGGGAGGCTGATCGGGGCATCGGAGGGCGCGGCGGATGCCGCCGCGCCGCCCGTCACCGCCAGGGCCGGTCGACCTGGCCGCGCGTGTAGCGCCGGGTCCGCCGGTAGGAGAGCAGGTCGCCGTCGGGCTGGACGAGCACCTCGTAGATCGCGAGGATGTCGGCCGAGTCGGGGATGCGGTGCGTCTCGACGACCTCGACCCCGACGCACCAGTCGCCGTCCCGCGGCTCGATCGAGACCACGGTCTCCGGGTGCCGGCCGGTGAGCACCCGGACGTGCTCCGCCGCCCGGCGCGCCACCCGGACGATCGACCCGCCCGGCCGGTCGCCGCCGGTCCGCTCGGCGGGCTCCGCACCGTTCTCGTCGCCCGTCCCCCGACCCTCGGTCTCCTCTCCCGTTCCCTCTCCGGTCTCCTCGGCCGGGGCCTCCCCGCTCTCCGCGGCGGCGGGCTCCTCCCCGCTCTCCTCCGTCGCCCGGGCGGTCTTCTCCTCGGCGTCCGCGGACCTCGCCCGGGCGCTCCGCCGGCGGCGCGGGGTTCTCGAGCTCTCCTCGTCGGCCATCACACTCACCCCTCGTCCTCGGCGTACCGGTCCCCGGCGGGCAGGCGCCTCTCACGCGTCGTGCCGTACAGGTACAGCCTGTCGGTCGCCTCCGCGTACTGCAGGAACGTGTCGACGCTCGCCACCACGATCCGGATGTCGATCGTGAGGATCTCCAACCCGAGCAGGGACACCCGCACGAAGACGTCGATCACCAGGCCCCGGTCCAGGATGAGCTCGACGACGTCGGCGAGGTCCGAGTCGTGCCGGTGCCGGGTCACCGGCGGGCCGGCCGAGCGTGTGGTCGTCACGGACACGGGCTACCTCCCCTCCGGTGCGTGCGGGCACCGGGCCGCGCCGCTCGGTTCGTGGTCGCACTCGCCGCTGACCGGACCACGGCTCTCCCTTCCCCGGCGGAGGAGCCGGGCGCCCCTCCGGGACCCCGCCGTATACCCCGTCGGACACACGATGCCTCGACGGAGCCGGTCCGCTGGGCGAATTGCGACGATCGGCGCCCGAACGGTTCGGGCGTCGGTCGGCAGCCGATCCCCCAGGACGACGGCGTGCGGAACGACCCGCTCAGACGGGCGCGGTCTGCGGCCGGCCCCCGCGCAGCAGCGCGACGACCTCCTCCCGGTCCCGGCGCGACGGCAGCCCCCAGTCGGGCTCGTAGTCGTAGACCTCCCGCAGCTCCCGGGCCACGGTCTGCCCGTCGAGGATCTCGACGTCGTCGGTGCGGATCAATCCCGGGTGCTCGACGCCCGCCGCCTCGGCGACCTTCCCCAGGTCGCGACGCAGGGTCAGGACGTAGTTGGCGAGCCGCGCCGACTTCAAGGTCGGGTCGAGGCCGTGCGCGAGCCAGCGGTTCTGGGTGGCGACGCCGGTGGGACAGGTGTCCGTGTGGCACTTCTGGGCCTGGATGCAGCCGATGGCGAGCATGGCCTCGCGCGCCACGTTGACCATGTCGACCCCGAGCGCGAACGCGACGACGGCGTTGTCCGGCAGCCCGAGCTTCCCCGCCCCGACGAACACGACCTGCTCGTGCAGGCCGCGCACGGCGAACTCGCGGTACACCCGGCTGAACCCGAGCCGGAACGGCAGCGCGACGGAGTCGGTGAACACCAGCGGCGACGCGCCCGTCCCGCCCTCGCCGCCGTCGACGGTCACGAAGTCGACCCCGCGCCCGGTGCGGACCATCAGGTCGGTCAGTTCCGTCCAGAACTCCAGGTCGCCGACGGCGGACTTGATGCCCACCGGCAGCCCGGTCTCGTCCGCCAGCAGCTCCACCCAGTCCAGCAGCTCGTCGGCGTTGCGGAACACCGTGTGCCGTGACGGGCTCACGCAGTCCACCCCGACCGGGATCCCGCGGACCGCGGCGATCTCCTCCGTGACCTTCACCCCGGGCAGCAGCCCGCCCAGGCCCGGCTTCGCGCCCTGGCTCAGCTTGATCTCCAGCGCCCGCACCGGGGCGGACGCCACGCCGTCCTTGAGCCGCTGCAGGTCGAACCGGCCCTGCTCGTCCCGGCAGCCGAAGTAGGCCGTGCCGATCTGCCACACCAGCTCGCCGCCGCACCGGTGCTGTGCCGAGATCCCGCCCTCGCCCGTGTTGTGCAGGCACCCCGCGACCGCGGCGCCCCGGTTGATCGCCTCGATCGCCCGGCCCGAGAGCGACCCGTAGCTCATCCCGGAGATGTTCACGACCGAGTCGGGCCGGAACGCGGCGCGACGGCCGCGGGCCCCACCGAGGACCTTCGCGCAGGGCAGCCACACCGACTCGTCGCCCTGCGGGTGCGGGTGCGCGGGCGCGGTCCGGCCGAACGTGCGGTGCTTGATGATCACGTAGCCGGGGGTGTGCTCGACGTCGTTGTCGGTGCCGAACCCGAAGTAGTTGTTCTCGCGCTTGGCGGAGGCGTAGACCCAGCGGCGCTGGTCCCGGCTGAAGGGGCGCTCCTCGTCGTTGCCCGCCACCACGTACTGGCGCAGCTCGGGCCCGATCGCCTCGATCAGGAAGCGGCCGTGCCCGAGCACGGGGAAGTTCCGCAGCAACGCGTGACGGCGCTGGATCAGGTCGTGCGCCGCGACGCCCAGCCCTGCCGCCCAGGGAACCCACCGGCCCCATCCCACGTCACGCAGTGTGCTCCGTCGGCGGGCGGCCCGCACCTCCTGCGGGCCCGCGACGTTCAGCTCTCGAACTTGTAGCCCAGCCCACGCACGGTGACGAGGTGCCGCGGGGCGCTCGGGTCCTTCTCGACCTTGGCGCGCAGGCGCTTGACGTGGACGTCGAGGGTCTTGGTGTCGCCGACGTAGTCCGCGCCCCACACCCGGTCGATGAGCTGGCCGCGGGTGAGCACCCGGCCGGCGTTGCGCAGCAGGTACTCGAGGAGGTCGAACTCCTTGAGCGGCAGGGCGACGTCCGTGCCGTCGACCGACACCACGTGCCGCTCGACGTCCATCCGTACCGGGCCCGCCTCCAGCACCCCGGCGCCGTCGCCCTCGGCCGAGCCGCCCTCGCCGCCGCGGCGCAGGACGGCGCGCACCCGGGCGATCAGCTCGCGGGCGGAGTAGGGCTTGGTCACGTAGTCGTCGGCGCCCAGCTCCAGGCCGACGACCTTGTCGATCTCGCTGTCCCGCGCGGTCACCATGATCACCGGGACGGTCGAGCGGGAGCGCAGGGCCTTGCAGACGTCCGTGCCGCTCATGCCGGGGAGCATGAGGTCGAGCAGCACGATGTCGGCGCCGTTGCGGTCGAACTCCTCCAGCGCCTCCTGGCCGGTCGTGGCGACGGCGGCCGTGAAACCCTCCTTGCGCAGCAGGAACGCGAGCGGGTCGGCGAAGGACTCCTCGTCCTCGACGATCAGCACCCTGGTCATCTCATCCTCCAGCTCGGCCGGTCGCTCCGGCCGGGTCTCGGTCGGGGGCCGGGTCCGCCGCGTCGTCCTCGTGCGAGGACAGGGGCGCGCCGGAGCCGGTGGCGGGGAGCCGCATGGTGAAGGTCGATCCGGTGCCGAGGCGGCTCCACAGCCGCACCTCGCCACCGTGGTTCGCGAGGACGTGCTTGACGATCGCCAGGCCGAGCCCGGTGCCGCCGGTCGCGCGGGAGCGGGCCGGGTCGACCCGGAAGAACCGCTCGAACACCCGGACCTGGTGCTCGGGCGCGATGCCGATGCCCCGGTCGGTCACGGCGATCTCCACCCAGCCGTCCTCGAGCCGGCGGGACACCGAGACCGACGCGTCGGGCGGCGAGTAGGCGATCGCGTTCTCCAGCAGGTTGGACAGGGCCGTGACCAGCAGCGTCCGGTCCCCGGCCACCTCCAGGCCGGAGGGCTCGTCGACCGTGATGTCGATGCCGGCGGCCTCGGCGGAGAGGCGGGAACGGCCGAGGGCCTCGTCGACGACCTCGTCGACGTCGACCGCCTCCAGGTCCGGCAGCGCCTCGGCGCCGGTCAGCCGGGACAGCGCGATCAGCTCGGTGACGAGCGCGCCGAGCCTGGTCGACTCGCGCAGGATCTTGCCGGCGAAGCGGTGCACGGACTCGGGGTCGTCGGCGGCGTCGAGCACCGCCTCGGCGAGCAGCCCGACCGCGCCGACCGGGGTCTTCAGCTCGTGGCTCACGTTGGCCACGAAGTCCCGCCGGGTCGCCTCCAGGCGCACGGCGTCGGACATGTCCGCGGCCTCGACGAGGGTGAACCCGTCCCCGAGCGGCCGCACCACGGCGACGACGGCGGCGGGCTGGCGGCCGCGCGCCTCCAGCGGCGCGAGGTCCACCTCGACGTCCGTGGAGCCCTCGAGCACCTTCTGGCAGGCCGCCCAGGCGCGCGGGTCGGGCCGGCCGGCCCGGACCACGCCGAGCTCGGCGGCGCGCCGGTTGTGCAGGACGACGTCCCCGCTGCCGGAGAGCACCGCCAGCCCGGACCCCGTGGACCGGAAGACGCGCTGGAGGAGCTCGGCCAGCGTCGGGACCCGCCGGCCGTCCGGCCGGGGCCGGGCGGGCCGGGCGCGGCGGCGGCCGATCAGGACGCCGGCCCACAGCCCGAGGCCGAGGGCGACGGCGGCCAGCGCCACGGACGCCACTGCGTTCACGAAGGCATCGTAGGCAGCCCGACCAGGGCCGACGCCAGCGCCGAGGGGCCCGAGTGAGCCTCCTGACTACCCGGACGAGGACATTTCCGCGCCCGTTCACGGGCCGTTCACCCCACGGGTGGACCGGCGGTTCAGCGCCCCTGGTTCGCGACGCCCTGAATGGCCTCCTCGGCCGCCGCCGGGTCGAGGTACTCACCGCCGGGCACGGTCGGCTTCAGGTCGTCGTCGAGCTCGTAGCGCAGCGGGATGCCGGTGGGGATGTTGAGCCCGGCGATGTCGGTGTCGGAGATCCCGTCGAGCTCCTTCACCAGTGCGCGCAGCGAGTTGCCGTGCGCGGCGACGAGCACGACCTTGCCGGCGCGCAGGTCGGGGACGATCGCCTCGTCCCAGTAGGGCAGCATCCGCTGGACGACGTCGGCGAGGCACTCGGTCAGCGGCGCCTGGATGCCGGCGTAGCGGGCGTCCCCGTCCTGGGACCACTCGGAGCCCTTCTCGATCGGCGGCGGGGGCACGTCGTAGCTGCGCCGCCACACCATGAACTGCTCGTCGCCGAACTCCTCGCGGATCTGCTTCTTGTCCTTGCCCTGCAGCGCGCCGTAGTGCCGCTCGTTGAGCCGCCAGTCGCGGCGGACCGGGATCCAGTGCCGGCCGGCGACGTCGAGCGCGAGGTTCGCGGTGTTGATCGCCCGGCGCAGCACGGACGTGTGGACGACGTCCGGGAGCAGGCCCGTCTCCTTCATCAGCTCGCCCCCGCGGCGGGCCTCGGTCTCGCCGACCTCCGAGAGCGGGACGTCGACCCAGCCCGTGAAGAGGTTCTTCAGGTTCCAGTCGCTCTGACCGTGACGCAGCAGCACGAGTGTGGGCATGCGCGACAGCTTGCCAAACGGGCGCGGGTCGGCGCTGTGCGTCAGCGATGTCGCTCCGGGCACACTCCGGGCAGCGGCACGGCCTCCGGGTCGCGGGTGAGCCGGCCGAGCATCGCGCGGGCGATCTCCTCCAGCTGGGTGACCTGCTCGGGGGTCAGCGCGTCGAAGAGGTTCTCGCGGACCGTCCGGACGTGCCCGGGCGCGGCCGCCCGCAGTGCCGCGAACCCCTCCTCGGTCAGGGTGCAGAAGGTGCTGCGCCGGTCGTCCGGGCACGGACGCCGGCACACCCAGCCCTTCCGCTCCAGCCGGGTGACGGCGTGGCTGAGCCGGCTCTGGCTGCTCTGCGTGGCGGAGGCCAGCTCGCTCATCCGCAGCGTGTGCTCCGGGGCGTCGGAGAGCATCGCGAGGATCAGGTAGTACGCGTGGGGCATGCCGGACTCGCGTTGCAGCTGCCGGTCGAGCGCCCCGTCGAGCAGCGTCGTGGCCGCGACGAACGCCAGCCACGCCCGCAGTTCGGCGGGGGAGAGCCAGCGGGTGTCGTCCATGCGGCCCAGCGTACGCCGAATCTGTTGAACATTCATCTGTCGTGCGTCTAGGCTGTGATTGAAGTTTCACAGAAAGGCAGGCCCATGCCCGTCCAGCGCCTGAACCACGCGGTGCTCTACGTCCGCGACATCGACCGCAGCGTCGCCTTCTACACCGAGGCCCTCGGTTTCCGGGTCGTCGCCTCCGTGCCGGGCCGGGCGGCGTTCCTGCAGGCCGAGGGCTCGTCCAACGACCACGACCTCGGCCTGTTCGGGGTCGGCGCCACCGCCGGGGACACGACGGCCGGGCGCGGCAGCGTCGGCCTCTACCACCTGGCGTGGGAGGTCGACACCCTGGCCGAGCTCGACCGGATCCGCGGGGTGCTGAGCGCGCACGGCGCGCTCGTCGGTGCCTCGGACCACGGCAGCACCAAGGCCCTCTACGCGAAGGACCCGGACGGGCTGGAGTTCGAGGTCAGCTGGCTGGTCCCGGCCGAGCTGCTCGGCCCGGACACGGGGATGCGCACCGCGCCGCTGGACCTCGAGGCCGAGATCGCGCGCTACGGCGCGGCGACCCGGGGTGGGATCGGCGTCTCCGTCCGGTGACGACTCCGGCGACGCCGTGACGGCGGCGCTCAGCTCGCGGGGGCCGCGCCGACGAGGTAGCCGTCCCGGGCGCTGAACTGCGCGGTCAGGGTGAAGCGGTCGCCGCGCACGAGCGTGTGCCGCCACTCCACGGCACGCCCGCCCGCGCTGCCCAGGCGTTCGATGGCCAGCGCGGCCACGCCCGCGTCGACCCCCAGCAGGCGCCGCTCCTCGGCGGTCGGCACCACCGCGCGGATGTTCTCCCGGCCGCCCGCGACCCGGAGCCCGCAGAGCCGCTCCAGCTCGGGGTAGACGCCGGTGTGCGTGAAGTCGACGTCGAGCAGCGGGGCCGCGACCTCCTCGGGGAGCCACACCCGGTCGACGGCCAGCGGCTCGCCCTCCGCGAGCCGGAGCCGCTCGAGGTGCACCAGCGGCGTGGACTCCTCCAGCCCGAGCCGGGCCGCGACGACCCCGTCCGCGCGGACGTCGAGCGTGCGGACCACGCTGCGCTGCTCCCGGCCGGTGGACTCGACGGCGGAGAAGAGGCTGTAGAGCGAGCCGAGCTGCTGCTCGATCTCCATCGGCGCCGCCAGCCGCGGCGCCCGGCCCCGCCCGGCGACGACCACGCCCTCCTCGCGCAGCCGCCGCAGGGCCTCGCGCACGGTGTGCCGGCTGACCCCGTACTCGCCGACGAGGGCGAGCTCGCCGGGGAAGGAGCTGTCGAACTCGTGCGCGTCCAGCCGCGTGCGCAGGTCCGCCAGCAGCTGCGCCCACAGGGGCTCGGCACCCTTGCGCACCAGGGGGCGCGCGGCCATCGCGACCTCCTGAGGATCGACCGTCGGCGTTCGACCGAGGGTAACCCCCGGGTGACACGTCGCGGCCGGGGTGGCGGCCGCCCTCACACCGGCCCGCCGGTGTCCGCGGGCGGCTGCGGCGTCCGGCGGCGGGCCCGGTACACCCGGCGTCCGAGCAGGAGGAGCCCCGCCAGCACCGCGACGACCGGCAGCATCGGGACCACGAACCCGAGCGCGACGAGCAGGGCCCGGCCGATGGCGCGCAGGCCCTCCCAGCCGACGGCGAGGCCGCCGAGGAAGCCCGACGGGCCGGGGTCGGCGACGACGGGGACCGGCAGCAGCGCGACCTCGACGGTCGCCAGCGCGACGGAGTCCTGCAGCACCGCGAGCCGGCGCTGCAGCGACTCCAGGTCGGCCTCGCGGGCGGCGAGCTCGGACTCGATCGACACGATCTCGCCGATCGTCGTCGCGCGGTCGAGCAGCGCCCGGACCCGCGCGACGCTCGCCCGCTGGGCTGCGACCCGCCCGTCGAGGTCCGCGACGGGGGCGCTGACGTCCTCGGCGCGGCTCGTGCGGGAGGTCACCGTGCCGAGCCCGGCGAGCCGCTCGGTGAGGGCGTCGAGCCGCTCGGCCGGCACACGCAGGGTGAACCCGGCCGAGCCGGTCCCGGCCCGTTCGTCGGCGACGAACCCGCCCGCGGCCGCGACGGCGGTGCGGACCTGCGCCGCAGCGGCCGTCGGGTCGCCGACCTGCACGGTCAGCTCGGCGGTGCGGACGACGTCCCGCCCCGGCGCGACGTCGGTGAGCGGGGAGGCCGGCCCTTCCGCGGACCCGGTCGGCGGGGCCGACCACGCGGAGCCGGCCGAGTCGGCGGAACCGGTCGAGGGAACGGATCGGGGCGCGCCGGCCTCGGGTGCCGCGACCGCGCCGTCGGGCGCCACCGCGATCTCCGGCCGCGCCACGCCGCCCGGGTCCGCGGGCGAGACCGCCGCACCCGCCCCGCTACCGGTCTCCCGCAGCGCCACCCCCGTCACGACCGATGCCGACGCGAGCACCACGACGCCCGCCGCCACCCAGACCGCCCACCTGCGCATCTCCCGCCCTCCTCCGTCGTCGGGAGGAGGACGGAGGAACAGGACGATCCGGTTGCATCGGGGACGCGCTCTGGCTCCACACTGCGCTCAGGAACGCCCGGCCGCGCCGGCGGCGCTCACTCGAAGAGGTGCTCGAAGGCCTTGAGGTTGGCCAGCGACTCCCCCCGCTCCGTCCGCCAGGCGTACTCCCGGCGGATCGAGGTGGCGAAGCCCAGCTCGAGGAAGGTGTTGAAGTCGCCGTCGGCGGCCTCGAGGACCTGGCCGAGGACCCGGTCGAGCTCGTCCGCGCTGACCGCGACGAAGGGGATCCGGCCGACGAGGTGGATGTCGCCGACCCGGTCGAGCGCGTAGTGCACGCCGTAGAGCCGGGCGTTGCGCTGCAGCATGAACCGGTAGACGCCCTCGTGGTTCTCGTCGGGCTGACGACAGACGAAGGCCTGCACGAACACCGTCTGCTCGCGGACGACGAGCCAGGTCGGCGTGTTGAGCCGGTTCGTGCCCTCCAGGGTGACGAGGTACTGGCCCGCCTCCCGCCGGTGGTACCCGACCTCCAGCTCGTCGAGCGCCGTCCCGACCGCCGCGTCGATCCGTTCTGGGTCGAGTGCGGCGGTGTCGATCTTCTCCTGCGTCACGCCTCGATGATGCCCGCGACCAGCCGGTCCCGCAGCCGGGCCCGGTGCTCGCGCGTGGCGTCGGCGTAGGTGGCGAGCAGGGCGTCCGTGGTGCGCTCCCAGGAGAACTCCCGGGCGTGGGTCACGGCACCGGCGGCCAGCCGCTCGCGGCGGGCGGGGTCGAGCGCGACGGCCGCCAGTGCGGAGGCCCACTGCCCGGCCCCGTGCCCGGGGACGAGGAGACCCGACCGGCCGTCGGCGACGGCGACGGGCAGTCCCCCGACGTCGGCCGCGACGACGGGCGTACCGCAGGCCTGCGCCTCCAGCGCCACCAGCCCGAACGACTCGTTGTGGCTCGGCACCGCGATCACGTCCGCGGCCCGGTAGACCCGCGCGAGCGCGGCCCCGCCCTGCGGCGGCAGGAACCGCACGACGTCCGTGATGCCCAGGTGCGCGGCCAGCTCCTGCAGCGAGGTCGGCTCGGTCAGCCCGCTGCCCGAGGGTCCGCCGGCGACCAGCACGACCAGCCGGGCCCGGAGCGCGGGATCGCGGCGGAGCATGTCGGCGGCCGCGCGGAGCAGCACATCCGGGGCCTTGAGCGGCTGGATCCGCCCCACGAACCCGAGCACGACGGCGTCGTGCCGCAGCCCGAGCGCCGCCCGCGCCTCGCACCGGGAGGCGGGGCGGAAGCGGTCGAGGTCGACGCCCGGCGGGATGGCGACCGTGCGCAGCGGGTCGGCCTCGCACAGCTCGACGAGCTGGCGCACCTCGGTGTCGGTGTTCGCGACGAGCCGGTCCGCCTCCGCCGCCACCTGGTCCTCGCCGATCACGCGGACCATCGGCTCGGGCTGGTCGCCCTCCGCGAGCGCGGCGTTCTTGACCCGGGCCAGGGTGTGCGCGGAGTGCACCAGCGGCACGCCCCAGCGGTCCCGGGCGAGCCAGCCGACCTGGCCGGAGAGCCAGTAGTGCGAGTGCACCACGCCGTACCAGCCGGGCTCGTGGTGCGCCTCGGTCCGCAGCACGCCGGCGGTGAAGGCGCACAGCTGGCCGGGCAGGTCGTGCTTGCCGAGCCCCTCGAAGGGACCGGCGGCGATGTGCCGGACGAGCACCCCGGGGGCGAGCTCCGCGACCGGTGGCTGCTCCGACGAGGTGGCGCGGGTGAAGATCTCGACCGGGATGCCCCGGCGCGCCATGCGGGTGGCGGTCTCGGAGATGTAGACGTTCATCCCGCCGGCGTCGCCCGTGCCGGGCTGCTCCAACGGGGAGGTGTGGACCGAGAGGATGGCGACGCGGCCACGGACCGGTGGGGGCGTGTCCGTGTCGGCTCGGTTTCTCACATGCTTCTTCCTAGCACGTGACCCACGTGGTCACCCGTCCTCGCCGGTCCGTCCGGACAGGGTCAGCAGGGCCCGCACGGGGTCCGCGGCGTGCACCCGTCCGGCCGCATCGATCCAGGTGGGAACGCTGCGGCGGCCCTTCTCCGGCCGGGTGAGGTCGACCTCGAGGGTGTCGTGCACCCACAGCTCCCCCGCGGGGACCGGCAGGCCCGCTGTGCGGCAGGCCACGACCACCTCGGGCAGGGCCGCCCACCGCACCGGCCGGCCGGCGCCGACGACCTCGCCCGCCACGACGTCGGACGCGAGCGGCAGGTCGAGGATCTCGGCGAGCGCGTGCGGCTCCCCGCCGACGACGAGGTCGGCTGCCGGCAGGACCGCCACGGTCCACGGGGCGTCGAGCACGACCGCGTCGTCGACGCTCACGACCGTGCCCGCGAGCGAGCGCACGTGGTCGGGGAGGTCGAGGTCGTCGACCTCCACGAGCCCCTCGGCGACGGCGGCGGTCAGCGCGGCGTGCGCGTCGGCCGCGAGGGCCGCGTCGACCGTGCGGGTGGGGTCGGCGAGCCGGTCGAGCAGGTCCGCGGCCCCGGCGGTGGAGTCGACGGTCAGCTCCGCCCGGACGCCGACGGCGGCGAGCAGGCGCTCGTCGAGCCCGACCGGGACCGGGTCGTAGAGACCCGCGAGCCGCTCGGCCCCGGGCAGCCGCCAGTGCCCGGGCCCGTGCCCGCCGAGCAGCGCGTGACGGGCGAGCCACCAGCCCGCGTACCCGCCCGGCACCAGCACCACGGCCCGGGTGTCCGGGCGACCGGCGAGCAGGGCGAGGGCGGCGGGCCAGGCGTCGTCCGCGACGAGGTCGAGGTCCCGGATCCCGACGACCCGGCTGGGCTCGGCGCCCTCGTCCCACCACAGGTCCTCGTCGTGCAGGTCGTGCTCCGGCCCGCTCGGCTCCTCGTCGACGACGACGGCGAACCCGTCGAGCACCCCGGCCGCGACCAGCGCCTCCCGCGGGATCCGCGCCGCCCACGCGGGGTCGAGGACGCCGATCGGCGCCTCCGGGTCGAACAGCGGCCGCACCGCGGCGTCCGGGAGCATCAGCTCGTCGGCACGCGAGGGCAGGCCGTCGGCGTCGGGCAGCGCGAGCGGACCGAACCCGGGCGCGGCCGTGACGGCGAGCAGGCCCAGGACGGCCTCGGCGAGGGGCGCGGTGTCCAGGCCGGCGTCCGAGTCGTCGAGGGAGCGGTCGACGGCCTCGCGCAGCGCGGGATGGTCGAGCAGCGCGCCCGGATCGGTGGCGGTCGCGCCGAGGCGCTCCAGCAGCGGGTGGACGGCGCCCGGGTCGGCGACGTGCAGGCCGGGGAGGGCGAGCTCGGCGACGGCCCGGGTGCCGGGATCGAGGTCGGCCCCCGGCAGCAGGACGCTCGGCGGCCCGGCGACCAGCCGGCCGTCGAGCAGCGGGACGGGGAGGGCACGCAGCTCCTCGGTCAGCCCCGGCACGCTTTCGACGGCGGGTTCCAGCGCCGCGTACAGCCCCCGCCACCAGCCGGGTTCGCGTTCGACGCCGTGCAGCCGCTCGGCCAGCCCGGCCGCGCCGATCCGGTGCACGCCGAGCTCCCCGAGCGCCGCGGCGTGCCGGGGCTCGACGTCGGCGAGCCGGGCGAAGACGGGATCGGCGGCGGCGAGCAGCACGGGCAGCCCGGGTGCCCCGGGCACGTCGAGCCATTCGGCACGACGCGGGACGAGCTCCTCCACGTCGGGTGTCGCGGCCGGGAGCCAGGTCCCCTCGGCCAGGGCGTCGACGACGGCGGCGCGCAGCCGGCCGTCGAGCTCGGAGAGCGGGAAACCGGGCGCGGGCACGAGGTCGAGCCGGCACTCGGGCGCGACCGCCCGGACCAGGTCGAGATAGGCCGCGGCCGCGGCCGCGAGCACGGCGTCGGCCGTCGGGCCGGTCCGGACCCGCCGGCGGTCCGGGTCGAGGGGCAGGTCGGCGATCAGCCGGGCGGGCAGCCCGAGCCGCTCGACGGCGGCCGTCGGCGCGTGCAGCACCTCCCCGGAGTCGGGGCCGAACGGGGCGGGCTCGCCCCGGACGTCGACCGGCAGTGCCCAGCACACGCCGCGCTCCCGCCGGTGCCGCTCCTCGACGGCCGCGCCGGGTTCGGTGGCGACGCTCGTCCGGACCACGCGGTAGTGCCGGTCGCCCACGGTGGTGATCCCGTCGGCCTCGGTGCGCCGCAGCACGGCGTGCTCCCCGTCCGGCGGCGCGACGACGACCTCGGCCAGGTCCGGCAGGGCGAGCAGCAGGTCGGGGGCCGCGGCGCGGGCGCGTTCGAGCAGGTCGGCGGGGTCGAGGCCGGGGCGAACCGGCAGCCGGACCTCCGTCGCGTACCCCTCCGGTGGGCCCGGCTCGTCCGGCTCGACGGGCCAGACCAGGCGCAGCACGGGCACGTGGCCCCCGCGCCGGGTCAGCTCGGCGGCGGGGCCGGGCAGCTCGCGCACGGCCGCGGCGGTGTCGGCCGCGGAGAACCGCACGCCGGTGCGGTGCCGGGTGACCAGGCGCGGGGCGTCGGAGACCGGGAGCACCGCGGCGAAGCCGACGCCGAAGCGGCCGGCCGAGCCGGGGTCTTCCCGCTTGGGGGAGGCGCGCAGCGAGGCGAGCGCGGCCACGCCCGCCGCGTCGAGCGGGGCGCCGGTGTTGGCGACGCGCAACTCGCCGCCGGCCGCGGTCAGGCACAGGCGGCCGGGGACGCCGGCCGCACGGGCGGCGTCGGCGGCGTTCTGGGCGAGCTCGACGAACCAGGTCTCGGCGTAGCCGCCGAGGACCAGGTCCTCCTCGGCGTTGGCGTCCTCGCGGAAGCGGGTGGGTGAGTCGGCCCAGGCCGCGAGCAACGCGGCGCGGAGCGCGGCCGTGCGGAAGGGGTCCGTGTCCAGGAGGTGGGGCGGGGCCTCGGTCAGGAGGTCACGCCCTCGTCGCCGCGGGGTTCCGCGGCCTCCGCTCCGTCGGCGCCGGACTCCGCAGGGCCCGGTTCGGCGGTCACCTCGGTCGTGAGCCCGGTGGTGTCCGCCCCGTCGGCGGGTGCCTCGACCGGCTCGTCCGGCGCGGCGACCTCCTCCACGGCGTCGTCCGTGTCGGTGACCGCGGCGGGGGCGGTGGGTGCGTCGGCGATGTCGGCGACCGCGGCGGGTGCGTCCTCGGCGGCCGGCGAGGCGCCGGTCTCCTGCGCCCCCTCGGCCGGCTCGGCGACGTTGGCCGCCGGCACCTCGACGACCACCCCGGTGTCCGCGGCCTCGGCGCTCGCGGCCTCCGTGGCAGGCGCCTCGGTCGACGGCGCCTCGGCGAGCTCCCCGGCCTCCTCGTCCGCGACCGCACCGGCCGCGTGATCGACGGTGGCGGGCCGGTCCTCCGCGGTACCGCCCGGCCGGCCGGTGGCGATCCGCTCCAGGTCCACCCCGTCGTCGTAGACCAGCGCGGCGACGTGCACCGGCGAGCCCTGCTCGACGCGCAGCTCCGAGTGCGCCCCGCACCCGAACTCCACGGAGACGACCGAGCCGTCGGCCGGCGAGTACTCGTTGGCGCACACGCCGAACCCGGCGCGCAGCGACCCGGCGAGCGGGGTGAGGAACCCGCAGGTCCCGCACACGTCGGTGACCGCGCGGGCCAGGTCCGAGCCCGGGCCGCGGGCCTCCCGCCAGCGCTCGGCGGCCTCGAGCCGGCCCTCGCGGCTGAGGACGCGGGTGCGGCCGAGCCCGATCTCGACGGCGACCTCCTCGACCGCCGGGTCGTCCGACTCGAGGTAGGCGGGGACGAGCCGGGAGTCGTCCGCCTCGGTGGGCAGCAGGTCTCCGGGACCGAGGTCACCGGGCCGGATCCGCTCCTGCCACGGCACCCAGGCCGGGGCGACCAGCGCCTCCCCGCCCGGCAGCAGCACGACCTCGCTGACCGTGACCGGCCCGTCCCCGACGGCCGCGAGCGTGACCGACCAGTGCCAGCCGCGGTACCCGGCGAGGTCCGCGGCGAAATGGTGGCTCACCGAGACCTCGTCCTCGACCACGAATCCGAGGTGCTCGCCGACGGCGGCCGCGCCGGCGCGCTCGCCGATGTCCGCCGAGGCCTCCGCGACGGCGGCGGTGCGGGCGTGCTCGACCGCCCCGGCCAGGGGGCCGGGCACGGCGGGGGCGTCCGCCGGGCTGGTCTCGGGGTCGATCCCGGTGATCGCGCTCATCGGGTCGATTGTGCCACCCGGGCGCGGCGCGTCGGTGCGCCGTCCCGGGCGCCTGCGGGAGGATCCGGCGATGCGTCGGGTGCTGCTGGGGCTGGTCGCGGCGATGGCCGCCGTTACGACGTCTGCCGGCGCCTGCGCCGCGGCGGCCCCGCCCGCCGCACCCGGTCCGGCGGACGCCCCTCGCCCCGTGGTGGTGGGCGAGGAGCCGCACGACCCGGCGGCTTTCACCCAGGGCCTGGAGCTCTCCCCCGACGACCCCGGCACCCTCTACGAGGGCACCGGCCTCGCGGGCCGGTCCCAGCTGCGGGAGCTGGAGGCGGCGACCGGCGCCGTCCGTCGCGCGGTCCCGCTGCCGGGCGACCTGTTCGGGGAGGGGATCACCGTCGTCGGGCCGTCGATCTGGCAGCTGACCTGGCAGGACGGTGTGGCCCTGGAGTGGGACCGGGCCACCTTCACCCTCCGCCGGCAGGTCCCGCTCGCGGGCGAGGGCTGGGGGCTGTGCGCCGAGCCGGGCCGCCTCGTCCGGTCCGACGGGACCGACCGGCTGCGTTTCCACGACCCCGCCACGTTCGCCGAGACCGGCTCGGTCGCGGTCACCCTCGACGGCGCGCCCGTCCCGCAGCTCAACGAGCTGGAGTGCGTCGACGGCGCGGTCTGGGCGAACGTGTGGCGCACGGACCGGCTCGTCCGGATCGACCCGGCGACGGGCGCGGTGACCGCCGTCGTCGACGCGTCCGGGCTGCTCGACCCGGCCCGCCGGGCGGACACGGACGTGCTCAACGGCATCGCCCACCTCAGCGGTGACGAGTACCTCCTCACCGGCAAGCTCTGGCCCGCCGCGTTCCGGGTCCGGCTGCCCGTCCCGCCGCCCGGGTGACGTGACGCGCGCGGCCGCGCCGGGAGGCCGCGCGGCCCCGGTCCGCCGGGCAGAATGAGGGCATGGCGCGCGATCACCGGACCGGTCGGTGGGGCGGTCGCGCGCGCCGTTGGGCCACCGCCGACGGCGCGCCCTACCGGCGGCCCGAGCCGGAGCCGGCGCCCGGGAACCCGGAGCAGGAACCCCCGCCGTACGTCCCGACCGTCCGCCGTCGCTACCCCTGGCACGACGACCCCGACTACGACCCCTCGCAGTATCACCGCGAGCCCGGCCCGGAGGCGCCGAACCGCTTCGCCGAGTGGATCGAGCAGGACCGGTCGCCCGGACCGGACCCCCGTACGCCTCCCGCCGGCGGACCGGCACAGGGCCCGCGCGCGGAGGGCCCTCCGGAGGGCCCCCGGGCCGAGGAGCCCTCGGACACCGGCGGCCAGGCCCCGCCGCGGATGCCCAAGAAGCTCACGGTCACCCGGGTGGCCGCGCTGCGCAGCCGCCAGCTCACCGGCGCGGCGGTGAACACCTTCCGGCGCGCGGCCACGGCCGACGGCGCGGACCGCTCCGGCCTGACCTCGCTGACCTACGCCTCGATGATGGACTATGCGGTCGACGCCGCCGTGGCCGTCGCGCTGGCCAACACCCTCTTCTTCGCCGCGGCATCGGCGGAGAGCAAGACCAACGTCGCGCTGTACCTGTTGATCACCGTGGCCCCGTTCGCGGTGGTCGCGCCGGTGATCGGGCCGCTGCTGGACCGGCTGCAGCGGGGCCGGCGTGCGGCGCTCGGCACGGCCATGCTCGGTCGGGCGGTGCTCGCCGTGGTCATGGCGCTGAACTACGACAACTGGATCCTCTATCCCGCCGCGCTCGGCGCGATGGTGCTCAGCAAGTCGTTCACCGTGCTCAAGGCGGCGGTGACCCCACGCGTGCTGCCCGAGGGCATCACGCTGGCCACCACCAACTCCCGGCTCACCACGTTCGGCCTGATCGCCGGGGCGGTGTTCGGCGGCATCGCCAGCGGCGTCGCCTACCTGTTCGGCTCGCCGGGCGCGCTCTACTACACCGCGGCGCTGGGCGTGGTGGGCGCGCTGCTGTGCACGCGCATCCCGCGCTGGGTGGAGGTCACCGCGGGCGAGGTGCCCGCCCGGCTGCGCAGCACCCGCCGACCACGTCGCCGCCCGGTGGGCCGCTCGGTCGTCGTCGCGCTGTGGGGCAACGGCGCGGCCCGCGTCGTGACCGGGTTCCTCACGTTGTTCGTGGCGTTCGTCGTCAAGGAGCAGGCGCAGGGCGACGCGGCGCAGCAGCTCTACCTGATCGGCATCGTCGGCGCGGCGGCCGGCGCCGGGTCGTTCCTGGGCAACGGCGTGGGCTCGCGCATCCACTTCGGGCGGGCCGAGGCGATGGTGCTCGGCTGCGTGACGGCCGCCTGCGCCGCCGCCGCGGTGGCCGCCGTGCTCCCCGGCATCCTCACCGCGGCGATCGTCGGCCTCGTCGCTGCCACGGGCAGCGCACTGGCCAAGGTCTGCCTCGACGCCGTGATCCAGCGCGACCTGCCCGAGGAGTCCCGGGCGTCGGCCTTCGGCCGGTCCGAGACCGTGCTGCAGCTGGCCTGGGTGTCCGGCGGCGCGCTGGGTGTGCTGCTCCCGCACACCGGGTTCCGGCTGGGCTTCGCCGTGGTGGCCGCGGTGGTCGCCGTCGTCGCCGTCCAGGGGGCGCTCGTGTGGCGCGGCCGCACGCTGGTGCCGGGTCTCGGGCTGCGCGAACCGGTGCCGGGGCACAAGCCCGCCGGCGGGCCGGGGTCGACGGCGGCGTCGGCGTCGGGGCCGCAGGCGGGGTCGGGCGCCGCGTCCGGGGCTCCGTAGGCTGGACGGCGTGTCCCGGACCCGCCGGAGCCTGCGCGCCACCCTTCCCCTCGCCGCCGCCCTGAGCGCGGCCCTCGTGCTGGCCGGGTGCGGGAGCGACGCGAAACCGCAGGTCACCTGGTCCGCCGGGGAGGCGACCCAGACGATCGGGCCCGCGCAGTACTGCGACCTCAAGATGAAGGACTGCAGCAACGACGAGGCTGCCCAGGCCCGGCTCGCCGTCCCGGCCGGCACCCCCGTCGAGGTGACCGTGCCGGACGAGGTCTCCGAGGCGCCCTGGTCGGTGGTCTTCTCCTACACCGGCGCGGACGGGCAGCGCACGGACGGGCGCAGCCCCGTCTTCGCCCCGAACGCGCAGACGAGCTACACGCTCACCCTGCCGGAGCCGGGCGACGTGCTGGGCACGGCCCAGGTGCAGTTGCTCGGGGCCGCGCCCGTCGCCAACCCCGACACGGGCGAGCTGGACTACCCGGCCCGCGCGACCTGGGTGCTCGTCGCCCAGCAGTGAGCCCGGGCCGACGGCCCCCGGCGCTCTCGCGCCGGAGTCGTCACGAGGCGTCGGCGACCTGCGCCGCGCGCGGCCGGCGGGCGACGAGCACGGCCGCGGGCGGCAGGTTGCGCCACACCGTCGGCATCGTCGTGACCTCGAGGAACCGCTCCTCGAACGCGCTGCGCAGCTCGCGCGCGCGGCTGGGCAGGGCGGTCCGGGTCACGATGGCCGTCGCGATCCCGTCGGGGGTGAGCGCGGCGGCGACGGCGTCCAGAAGGGCGTCGCGCCGGCGCCGGGGCAGCAGCGTCCACGGCAACGAGGTGACGACGGCGTCAGCGCGTGCGATGCCCGCCTCGGCGAGCAGCGCCGGGAGCCGCTCGGCATCGCCCTGCCGCACGTCGACGTCGGGCAGCTGGGCGGCGAGGTGCACGGCGAGCACCTCGTCCAGCTCGATCGCCAGCAGCCGCGATCCGGTCGGCAGCCGTCGGTGGATCCGTGAGGTGAGGGCGCCGGTGCCGGCGCCCAGCTCGACGACCGTGGGTGCCCCCGAGTCCGGCAGCAGGTTCGCCACCTGTGTCCCGAGGGGGGCGCCCGAGGGCGCCGGTGATCCGAAGAGGTGCGGGCGGCGGACCGCTCGGCAGAGGAACGCCCGGCCGTCCGCACGGTCGCGGGAACGGGCCGGCCTGGTCCCGGAGGTCATGGTCGGGGACGATCCCGCACCCGCGGCGATCGCGCAGCGTGGAGCGGATTTCTCGCGCGAACCGACAGGCCTGACCCGCTCGTGCGCCGGACGCGCGGCCGTGCTCGCCCGTCCGGCCCTCCGCCCCGACTCCACTCAGTCCTCCACTAGACCGAATGGTGTAGGAGTAGAAGTCCGACCGGCCCCACTCCTGATCGAAGTCGTAACAGAGCGCGCTTAGCGCCCGATGGGGATGCAGAGGGCTGAACCGGTTGAAACTGCACATACCGGACAGTCGAGTCGAGCGACCCGGGGGGATTCGTGGCCGCGAGTACGCGTGCAGTGGTGGTGGGCGGAGCCGGTTTCATCGGCTCGTCGATCGTGGAGCGCCTTGCGCTGGGGGGCGCCGAGGTCCTCGTCGTCGACGACCTCAGCCGGGGTCGCCTGGAGAACCTGAAGGGCCCGGGCGCCGCGGCCGAGCTGGCCGAGATCGACATCCGGGACGCCGACGCGCTGCACCGGAGCCTCGCCGCCTTCCGGCCCGAGGTCGTGTTCCACCTCGCCGCGCAGATCGACGTGCGGGCCTCGATGGCCGACCCGGCCGAGGACGCCTGGCGCAACGTCGTCGGCTCGGTCAACGTCTTCTCCGCCGCGCAGGCGGCCGGCGCCCGGCGGGTGGTCAACACCTCGACCGGCGGCGCGATCTACGGCCCCGACGCCCCGGTGCCGACGCCCGAGACCGCCCCGACCGAGCCGCTGTCGGCCTACGGGCTCAGCAAGCGCACCGTCGAGACCTACGCCGACTGGTTCCGCCGGGCCAAGGGTCTGGACGTCGTGACGCTCCGGTACGGCAACGTCTACGGGGAGCGCCAGGACCCGAAGGGCGACGCCGGCGTGATCGCGATCTTCTGCGACGCGGTGCTCGAGGGCCGCCGCCCGACGATCTTCGGCGACGGCTCGCAGACCCGCGACTTCGTCTACGTCGGCGACGTCGCGGGGGCCAACCTGGCCGCGGCGGGGGCCGAGGGCCCGCTGCAGCCGGTCTACAACGTCGGCACCGGGCGCGAGGTGAATATCCGCGAGCTGATCGCCACCGTGGCCCGCGCGGCCGGGGCGGACCCCGCGCTCGCCGAGCCGGTCCTCGCGCCGGCCCGGGCCGGCGAGGTCCAGCGCAGCTGCCTCGACGTCCGGGAGGCCCGCCGGGACCTGGGGCTGCCGGAGCCGACCGCCCTCGAGGAGGGCCTGCGCCGCACCCTCGAGTGGATGCGGAGCCTGTAGTCCGGTGTCCCTCGCAGTGACGCGGCGGCCGCTCGGCCTCGCCGCCTCCGTCGTGCTGCTCGTGGCCGCCCTGCTGGTCACGGGTCTCACCCCGGCCTCGGCCCAGCCCGCCTCCGGCGGTGCCCGGATCGACCTGCAGGTGCTCGTCGTCACCGACGGGTCGCGGGAGGTCGAGGCGTTCCACGACGCGCTCGACACCACCGGGGTGCCGGTGCAGGTCGTCGACCTCGCCGACCCCGCCCGCCCGCGGATCGATGCGGCCTTCCTCGCCGACCGGGTCGACGGCCGCCCGCGCGCCCGGTTCCAGGGCGTCGTGCTGCCCGGCCCGGGCCCGAAGGAGCTCGCGGCGGCGGAGCTCGCCGCGCTGCACGCCTACGAGCGCCGCTTCGACGTCCGGCAGATCTCCGCGCTGGCCGCCGGCGGGGCCGCGGCGGGTACCGCCGAGCCCGAGTTCCGCGGCGCGCTCGACGGGCTGACCGGCCGGATCGGCGCCGACGCCCTGCGCGCCGAGTTCGGCTACGCCCGCGGGCCCGTCCCGTTCGAGGACCCGAGCACGCACCCGGACAGCTGGGCGGAGGCGGCCCGGCCGCTGCCGGGCGTCCGGCCGCTGGTCACGGTCGACGCGCCCGGTGCGCCGCGCGGGCTCACCGTGGCGGGCGTCCGCAGCGACCGCGGGCGCGAGGAGCTGGTGCTGACGGTCGGCTACGGCTCGGACTCGTCGCAGTTCCAGGTGCTCGCCCCCGGCATGATCCGGTGGCTGACGCGCGGGATCCACCTGGGCCTCGAGCGCGCGTGGTTCGCGGTCCACATCGACGACGTGCTGCTGCCCAACGCCCGCTGGGTGCCCGAGGCGAACTGCACGGCGGGCTCGGACTGCCCGCCGGAGGTCGGCCCACGGCCGCTCATCCGGATGACGGCCGACGACGTCGCGTTCGCCGTGGACTGGCAGCGCCGGCACGACTTCCGCATGGACCTGGCCTACAACGGCAGCGGCAGCGTCGCGGCCGCGCCGGGCGCCGCCGACCCGCTCACCGAGGCCCTGGTCGCCGGCAAGGGCGAGTTCGGCTGGATCAACCACACCTGGTCGCACCTGTACCTCGGCTGCGTGCGGGACTTCTCCGTCACGCCCTGGCAGTGCGACGAGGTGCCGTTGTTCGGCTGGACCCGGCACGTCAACGAGCGCACGATCGCCGACGAGATCCGGCTCAACATCGACTTCGCCCGGCGCCACGGGCTGCCGATCGACGAGGCCGAGCTGGTCACCGGCGAGCACGGTGGGCTCGCGAAGCCCCCGCGCATGCCGGAGGACAACCCCAACCTGGCCGACGCGCTCGACGAGACCGGCATCCTCACCCTCGCCTCCGACGCCTCGTCCGAGCCCGAGCAGCGGATGGTCGGCGGGGCGAACACGGTGCCGCGGCACCCGATCAACCTCGACTTCAACACCGCCACCGAGGTCGAGACCGTCGACCAGTACAACTTCATCTCCACCTCGCTCGCCGACGGCGGCGACGGGACCTGCGAGGCCGACGGCAGCTGCATCAGGCCGGCCGACCCGGTCACCGGGTTCCGGGACGTCGTGGTGCCGGCCGAGGCCGACCTCGCGCTGCGGCACGTCCTGGCGAACGACCCGCGCCCGCACTACGTCCACCAGCCGCAGCTGACCGAGGACCGCACGATCTACCCGATCCTCGAGCGCGTCCTCGGCGCCTACCGCGCGCTGTTCACCGAGGACCGGCCGCTGCTGGTCCCGACCATGACCGCGACCCGGGACGTGCTGAACGGACGGGCGGCGTTCGCCCGGGCCGTCGGCGAGGGCCGCGTCGACGCCTACGTGGTCGACGGCGTGGTCACCGTGTCGACGGACGGCCACGTGGACGTGCCGCTGACCGCCCCGCCCGGCACCCGCCTCGAGGGTGCGCCCGGCGACTTCGGCGACGACTACGGCACGGTCCGGTCCGGCTGGTTCCCGGTGGACGGCGGCCGGACCCTCACCCTCCCGACCACCGGCCCCACGGCGGACCCCACGACGAGCGAGGAGCAGCGATGAGGGTCTCCCTCGTCACCGAAGGCACCTACCCGATCCAGTCCGGCGGCGTGAGCGGCTGGTGCGAGCAGCTGATCCGCGGGCTTCCCGAGGTCTCGTTCGAGGTCGTGGCGCTGTCCGGCTCCGGGCGCGAGCCCGCCGTGTTCACCGTGCCGGAGAACGTGCGGGCGGTGCGCCGCATCGGTCTGTGGGCGCCCCCGCCCCGCGCCCGGCGGGTGCCGCGCGCGATCGGGTCCCGCTTCGCCATCGCCTACGAGGAGCTGCTCGAGGCGATGCTGGGCGACGACGGCCTCCACTCCGCGGTCGCCTTCGAGTCCGCCGTCCGTGCCCTCCACGCCCTCTCCGCCGACACGCCGCTGGTCCCGCTGCTGCGCGGGCAGCGGGCCGTCGACCTGTTCGTCGACGTCTGGGATCGGCACCGGGGCGGGGACGACGCCGAGCCGCTGTCGGTCGGCGACGCCCTGGCCGTCACCGAGCTGATGGAGCACTTCCTGCGCCCGCTGGGCATGCCGGTCCTCGAGACCGACCTCGTGCACGCGACGGCCAACGGGCCGGGCGCACTGATGGGGCTGCTGGCGAAGTGGACCCACGGCACGCCCGTGCTGCTCTCCGAGCACGGCGTCTACCTGCGGGAACGGATGCTGGCGATCCGGCGCAGCGGCGACTCCCGGGCCGCCCGGGCCGCGCAGATCCGGTTCTTCCTGCGGCTCACCGAGCTCTGCTACCGGCACGCCGACCTCGTCGCGCCCGTCAGCGGCTTCAACGGCCGCTGGGCCCGGCGGGGCGGCGCGGCGCCCGAGCGGGTCCGCACGATGCACAACGGCGTGGACCCCGAGGCGCTGCCGCTGCTCACCGAGGAGCCGGCCGAGCCGACGATCGCGTTCGTCGGCCGGATCGACCCGCTCAAGGACATCGAGCTGCTGGTGACGGCGTTCGCGCAGGTCCGGCGGGCGATCCCGACCGCGCGGCTGCGGCTGTTCGGCGGCGTCCCGGCCGGCAACGAGGACTACGCGCGGCGGTGCGAGGCCCGGGTCGACGAGCTCGGTCTCGGCGACGCGGTGACCTTCGAAGGCCCCGTCTCGCCGGTGTCCGAGGCGTTCCGGCGCGGGCACCTCGTGGTGCTGTCCAGCAAGTCCGAGGGGCTGCCGCTCACGATCATCGAGGCGGCGATGTCCGGGCGCGCCACGGTGGCGACGGACGTCGGCGGGATGGCCGAGGCGGTCGGCGACGGCGGGCTGGTCGTCCCGGCCGGCGACGCGCCGGCCTTCGCCGCCGCCTGCATCCGCCTGCTGCGCGACCACGGGCTCCGCCGCGAGCTGGCGGCGCGCGGCCGCCGCCGGGCGCTCGAGCTGTTCACCCTCGAGCGGTTCGCGGACCACTTCCGGTCCGTCTACGTCTCGCTCGTGCAGCGCCGGCCGCTCCCGGTCGCCGCCGGGACGAGCGGGGAGCTGCCCGTGCCGGTGGGGTCCGTCGAGCCGGCCGTGTCGGTGCCGTCTGTCGAGCCGGCCGTGTCGGTGCGGTCCGTCGAGCCGGCCGTGTCGGTGCGGTCCGTCGAGCCGGCCGTGTCGGTGCGCCCGGCCGCGCAGCTGTCCCCGGCCGCTCTCCGCGCCGAGCCGGTCGAGGCCCCGCTCCGGGCCGAACCCGTCGAGGTCCCGACCTCGCGGCTCGAGGCGGTCCCCGCGGCCGGTGAGCCCGTCGAGATCCCGACGTCCCGGATCGCCGCGGTCCCGGCTGCGGACACCGGGGACGAACCCGTGGAGGTCCCGACCTCCCGGCTCGAGGCCGTCGTGCCGCAGGAGCCCGTCGACCCGCCGACCTCGCGCCTCGCGCGGGTCCCGGGGCCGCTCGACCCGCCGACCGCGCGGATCGCCCCGGTCGCGCCGCGGTCGCGGATCCCCACTCAGGCACCGCGCCCCGCGGGCAGGCCGCGCGGGTCGGTGCGGCCCCCGGCACCCCGCACGTCCGAGGAGCGGGTGCGGGTCGGTGAGGCCGGATGAGCCGCAGCCCCTTCGTCCCCGGCCCGCGGCGCGCCGCCGTCCCGCCCGAGGTGAACCACGCCGCGACCTCCTCGACGCACCCGGCCGAGGTCGCCGTGACCCTGGAGAGCATCGGGATCAACGACCGGGTCGCCCGGGAGCGCTTCGGCGCCCGGGACGTCTTCGCCCTCGCCGGGTACGCCGGCATCGCCACCGCCGGCCGGGCGCGGACCGCGCCGGAGGCGGACCCGCCGCCCGTCCCGGCGGTCCCGCACGGCCCCGGCGCGAGCCGCTGGTTCCACGTCCGCGGGCTGCTCTACGCGATCCCCGCGCTCGTCGCGCTGGCCCTGCTCCCGGCGGGCGACCACGTCGAGTCCGGCCTGCTCATCGGTGGCCTCGCGCTGAGCTGGGCGCTCGGCTACGGCGTCAGCTACGTCGCCTGGTCCTACCTGGGCGCGCTGGACGTCCCGGCGGCCCACCGCTTCCTGCGGCGGGCGATCGCCGCGGGGGCGGCGGCCGCGGCCGTGGTCGCCGTCGTCGCCGTGTTCGGGTCGCTGGTCTGGACGATGACCATGCAGGTCACCCTCGGCACGGTGGCGCTGCTCGTCGGGCAGACGGTCTACCTGCTGTCCGCGGCGACCCTGCTGATGACCGGCAACGAGGCGCGGCTGCTGATCGCCCTCGCACCCGCGGGTGTCGGGGCGGTGATCGGGACGGTCGACGGCGAGATCGCGGCTCCTCTCGCCGGCCCGGCCGAGCCCGGGCGCGGCTGGGAGCTGGGCTGGTTGGCGGCGACCGTGCTGCTGGCGCTGGTGTTCGCCGTGCTCGCCACCCGCACCGCCGCGCGCCCGAAGCAGCCGCTGCCGCGCTCGACCTACGTCAACGCGGTGCTGCAGGTGGCGTACGGGCTGATGGTCGCGATGCTGGTGCTGTACCCGGCGCTGTTCGAGCTCGTGGTCAGCAACTACGACTCGCTGCCGCTGTCGGTCACGCTCGCCGCGCTGCCGCTGGTGCTGGGCATGGGCGTCGCGGAGACCCTGCTGCACGACCACCGCGCGGGCGCGGCCCGGATGCTCGCCGAGTCCCGGACGACGGCGGAGTTCGCCCGCCGGATGCGCCGGGCCATGCTGCGCGCCCACCTGCAGTTCACCGCGGCGCTGGCCGCGATCACCGTGGCGCTGGGCGGGCTCAGCGCGGCCCTGTTCGACCTCGACGACATCCGGTACGTCGTCCTCGGCGTCGACTACCTGATCCTGGGCACGGCGGTCTTCTCCGGGATGGTCCTCAACCTGCTCGGCCGGATCGAGACTGTGCTCAAGACCACGGGTGGGGCGGTCGCGGCGCTGCTCGCCTTCCAGCTCGTGTCGGACCACGACGTCGCGGACGTCACGGCGATCCTGTGGCAGGCGGCCGTCGCGACGGTCCTGCTGGTGGTGCACGGGGTCCTGGTCCGGCGGCACGCGGGCACGCCGGTGCACCACCGATGACCCGCCCGGTCACCGCCGGCGTCCCCGCCTACTTCCACCCCGACCGGGAGGCGGCGGACTGGGCGGCGCTGACGGAGGCGGCGCGGGCCGGAACGGTCGGCATCGTGGTGGTCAACCCGGCGTCGGGCGTCGGCACCGGCACGGACCCGGCCTACCGGCGGGCCGTGGCCGCGCTGGCCGAGGTCCCCGGCGTGGTCGTGGCCGGGTACGTCGACACGGCGTACGGCGCCCGGCCCGCGGGCGAGGTCCTCGCCGAGGCCCGCGCGTACGCCACGCGGTACGGCGTCCGCGGCGTGTTCGCCGACCAGGTCCCCTCCGGGCGCGAGCACCTGCCCGCCCACGCCGCCCTCGCGACCGACCTGCACGCCGCCGGTCTCGGGCCGCTGCTGCTCAACCCCGGCGTCCGCCCCGACCCCGGCTACCTGGAGATCGCGGACGTCGTCGTCACCTTCGAGGGGTCGTGGGAGGCCTACTGCGCCCGGCGGCCCGTGGAGACGGGCGCCGGCCGGGCCCGGACGTGGCACCTCGTGCACGGGACACCCGCGGGGATGATCGAGGCCACCCGTTCGTGGGTCCGCGCCGCCGGGGCCCACCACGGGTACGTCACCGACCGTAGGCTCCCCAACCCGTGGGACGGGTTGCCGTGCACCGCCGAGCCGGCGGTCGTCGCGTGAACGCACCCGGACCCGGCCGGGAAGGGGCGGCGCTCGTGCGGGGGTTGCGCAGGCTCGCGGGCGTCGCGGTGTCGATCGCGGTGTCCGCGGCGTGCTCGATCGGCTCGGAGCCCCCGGAGGCGACCCCCGAGTCGGGGGCGGGCGGCGACACGCGCTGGCAGTACCAGCTCCAGGGCCGTGTGGACACCTCCGTGCCGGCGAAGACGTTCGTCGTCGACCTCTTCGACACCCCCGAGTCGGTGGTCGAGGAGCTGAAGGCGAGCGGGCGCACGGTGATCTGCTACGTCAACGTCGGTGCCTCGGAGGACTGGCGCGCCGACTCCGCCGCGCTGCCCGCGGAGGTCCGCGGCAACGAGCTCGCGGACTGGCCCGGCGAGTTCTGGTACGACGTCCGCCGCACCGACCTGCTCGAACCGTTCCTCGCGAACCGCTTCGACCTGTGCCGGGAGAAGGGGTTCGACGGCGTCGAGGCCGACAACGTCGACGGCTGGACCAACGACTCGGGCTTCGACCTCACGCCCGGGGACCAGCTGACCTACAACCGGCTCGTCGCCCGTCTGGCGCACGAGCGGTCGCTCACGATCGGGCTGAAGAACGACCTCGACCAGGTCGCCGAGCTGGAGCCGGACTTCGACTTCGCGGTCAACGAGCAGTGTGCCCAGTACGACGAGTGCGCCAAGCTCGAGCCGTTCGTCCGCGCCGGCAAGCCGGTCCTGCACGTGGAGTACGGGCTGGGCACCTCGGCCTTCTGCGCGGAGACCACGGCGCTGGGCTTCGAGTCCATCCGCAAGCCCCGCAACCTCACCGCACCCCGCGAACCCTGCCCCTGACGGCCCGGGAACCCCTGCCCCTCGGGCTGAACATCTGTTAGGCAGGGGGCATGTACACCCTCTACGCGTTCTGGTCGGCGCCGCAGCCCCAGGACGAGGCGGCCTTCGAGGAGTACTACGCGGCCACGCACGTGCCGCGCGCCTCCGCCGTCCCCCACCTGTCCTCGATCGTCACGACGCGCACGTCCGACGGGCTGGAGGGCGGTGAGCCCGCCACCTACCGGATCGCGATCATGTCCTTCCCGGACAAGGACGCGTACGAGGAGAGCACCAAGTCGCCGGAGTGGGCCGCGATGCGGCAGTGCGCGGGCGACATCATCGAGCGGTTCGGGGTGTCCCTGACCGTCGCGCTCGGCGAGCCGGTGGAGGGCACGCCGGGGTGAGAGCTCCGCTGTGCGTGGTGAGTGGTGCCGGAGCAGCACTCACCACGCACAGCAGCCGCCGGCTCGACCGGGACCGCGAGCCACACCGGATCGCGGGCTCGACCGGCTCAGCCGTCCAGGTCGCGGGCCACGGCCCGCACCACCTCGGCCGCGAGTTTGCAGGTCTTGCGGTCGGGGTAGCGGCCGCGGCGCAGGTCCGGCTGCACCCGCGCGTCGAGCAGCTTGATCATGTCCTCGATGAGGCCGTGCAGCTCCTCGGCCGGGCGGCGCTTGGCCTCGACCACCGAGTGCTGCGACTCGACCACGCGTACGGACAGCGCCTGCGGTCCGCGCCGGCCCTCGGCCATGCCGAACTCGACCCGCTGCCCGGCCTTGAGCGCGTCGACGCCCGCAGGCAACGAGGCCTTCCGGACGTAGACGTCCTCGCCCCCGTCCTGGGAGAGGAAACCGAAGCCCTTCTCGGCGTCGTACCACTTGACCCTGCCGGTCGGCACCCTGCTCACCCGTTCCTCGTTCGGTACCGCACATCCCCGCCGTACGCCCCGCGCACGACGAACGCGCCCCGGGTTCCCTGGTCCGCCGCACACGGGTGGTGGGCTCGCCGAGCGACACCGGGACGCGCTGGTTCACAGCCTAGTCGCGTCGCCCCGCCTACGCACCGTCCTTCGTCGCCCGCGTCCGGCGCACCCATGCCCTGTGAGTGCGGATGGTCGTCGGAGCGACGATCCGCGGTCACGAGGGTCAGGCGTTGCGGACGGCGGCGGCGTCGTGGAGGTCGAGGAGGTCCACCGACTTCTCCCGCATCTCCACCTTGCGGACCTTGCCGGTCACCGTCATCGGGAACTCGTCGACCACCAGCACGTAGCGCGGGATCTTGTAGTGGGCCAGCTTCCCGGTGG
>NZ_BAABIC010000036.1:0-51116 GCF_039542425.1 Pseudonocardia yuanmonensis | reverse complement strand
CGGCCCCCCGGGATGTGTCGGCCCCCCGGGATGTGTCGGCCCCCCGGGATGTGTCGGCCCCCCGGGATGTGTCCGTCGCTCGGGATGCGTCGGCCGTCCGCCCGGCAGCGCCCCGCACGCCCGCGGCCTGCGGGGCCGCGGCGCCGGTGGTGGTGGGCTCGGGCGCCTGCATTTCGCTCCTTGTGAACTGGTTCACGAGGTTCTTGTGAACTGTTTCACGAAGTTCGGCGGGATGTCCAGGCACCCCCGGCCGATCGAGGCCGGATCCGCCCAGTGATCGCCGGGGGTGATCAACCCGACGACGAGGGGCGGCGGGGTGGTCGGGTCCGCCGGCTCCTCGGTCGCCGCGCTACCGCTCTCGCACACCCGCTCCGGCGGGGCGGCCGACCGCTCGGAGCCGACAAAGTCCGGAGTCGGCGCGGCACAGCCGGTTCGGCGCGGCACAGCCGGTTCGGCGCGGCACAGCCGGTTCGGCGCGGCACAGCCGGTTCGGCGCGGCACAGCCGGTTCGGCGCGGCACAGCCGGTTCGGCGCGGCACAGCCGGTTCGGCGCAGCACAACCGCTCGGACCGCCCGGCACACCCCTTCCCTCCGTCGCACACGTCGTCGACCGGGTGTGGACGGCCCGAGCGGTTGCGCGAGCCGGCGAAGCGGTGTTCCAACCAGGTCCGCGGTCGGGTCCACCGACTCCGCGTCCTCGTCGGGGCGGCGCGCTCGCCACACCCACCCACTCCGGCGCGGCGGCCGATCGCGCGGGGCCGCACAACCGGTTCGGCGCGGCACAACCTCTCTGACCGCCCGGCACACCTCTTACGCTCGTCGCACACGTCGTCGACCGGGTGTGACCGGCCCGAGCGGTTGCGAGCCGGCGGAGCGGTGGTCCCCACCAGGTCCGCGTCGGGACCGACTCCGCGTCCTCGTCGGGGCGGCGCGCTCGCCACACCCACCCACTCCGGCGCGGCGGCCGACCGCTCGAAGCCGGCACAACCGGTTCGGCGCGGCACAACCGCTCACACCGCCCGGGCACACCCCTTCCGTCCGTCGCAACGTCGTCGACCAGGTGTGGACGACCCGAGCGGTTGTGCGAACCGGCAAAGCGGCGGCCCCACCAGGTCCGCACTCGGGTCTGCCGGCTCTGCGTCGTCGTCGGAGCGGCGGCTCCCGCACATCCGGTCCGGCGGCATACACCGTGTCGACTGGATGTGCCGCGGATCAACCGGGTGTGCGGTCCTGCCAGGGCGGGTGTGCCGCGCGCTTCGGGATGTGCGACCCGCTGGTCAGAGACCGGGTCGCCCAGGCCGCGGGGTCGCGCCGTCAGGCGGGCCTGGTGGCGCGGTGCAGGGCGACGGCTCCGCCCGCGAGGTCGCGCCAGGCAACCCGGGACCAGCCGGCGCCCGCGATGATCTCGGCGAGCCGGCGCTGCGGGTACCAGTCCAGGATCGAGTCGCTCAGGTAGGTGTAGGCCTCGGGGTTCGACGCGACCCGGCGCGCGATCGCCGGGAGCACCCGGCGCAGGACGACGTCCTGGTACGCGATGCGGTACGGGGTCCAGGTGGGTGTGCCGAACTCGCACACCACGAGCCGTCCGCCGGGCCGGGTGACGCGCGCGAGCTCGGCGAGGGCGCGTGCGGTGTCGGCGACGTTGCGCAGGCCGAAGCTGATCGTGACGGCGTCGAACGACTCGTCGGCGAAGGGCAGGTGCAGCGCGTCGGCGGCGACCTTGGGCACGCGGCGCTGTGCCCCCGCCTGCAGCATGCCGAGCGAGAAGTCGGCGGCGACGGTCCAGGCGCCCGACTTCGCCAGCTCCACGGTCGAGACCGCGGTGCCGGCGGCGAGGTCCAGCACCCGCTGCCCGGGCTGCAGCTCGAGGGCCTCCCGGGTCAGCCGCCGCCAGCGCCGGTCCTGCCCGGCGGTGAGGACGGTGTTGGTGAGGTCGTAGCGCCGCGCGACGCCGTCGAACATCGCCGCGACGTCGTGCGGGTCCTTGTCGAGCTCGGCCCTGCCCACACCGGGAACCCTACGGCCCCGCCCCGCCGGCCCGCCCTCCGGCCGCGGAGCCCGGCACCTCCCTACTCGCGCCGCAAGAACTCCCGACTCGCGGGTCCGGAACTCGACACGCGGAAGCTCGTGGAGCGACTCACCGAAGCCCACACCCCGACTCGCCGAAGCCCACAGCGCGACTCGCGGGAGGGGCGCCCACCTCGGCGAATCGCACTGTGGGCTTCGGCGAGTCGGGCTCCCTGCACCAGCGAGTCCGGCGCCCAGCTCCCGCGAGTCGGGAGATCCGGACGTTCGAGTCGGGAGTTCCGGGCCGCGGCGCGTTGTCGTCAGCGCTGGTGGGGAACGCTGCGGAGGGCGGTGCGGAGGCCTTCGAGGTACTCGGCGCGGGTACGGGCGGCGAGGGCCTCCCAGTCCGACTCCGGCACCGAGAGCGGACCGTCCGCGCCGAGGTAGGCGCTCATCCCGTGCAGCGCGATCCAGCGGTGGTCGTAGTGGTGGGGCGTGCGACGGTCCCACGCGACCGCGCGGATCACCATGCGGCGCAGGCGCTGCGGGTCGGTGAAGGCGAAGCGGTTGATCGGGCCGCCGAACCGCTCGTTCAGGGCGTCGACGGCGGCCGAGGCTGTGGGGTCCGTGCAGCGGCGGGCGTCGAACCGGGCGCGGACCTGGCCGGCGTAGAACCAGAAGGCGGCGTCGGCGGGACGGCCCTGCTCGAGCAGCACCTCGGACAGCGCGTACAGCACGGGCGGGGCGAGGCGCTCGGGCTCGAGCCGGACCAGCTCGGCCACCTGCCGTCGGACGTCCGGGTCGGCGTCGAGGAGGCCGGCGATTGCGTCGCGGGCCAGGGCGGTGTCGATCGTCGCGTGCTCGCCGGTGGGCTCGACCACGACGGTCCGCCCCGGGGTTCCCTCGCTCATGCCGCCAGCCTCGCCCGGGCGGCCGTGCGCGGACATCCGTGACACTACGGAGCCCGCGACGCCCGCACCTGGCTACGGTGGGTCACGTGATCGACACGTTTCTCTCGCGACGGGCCGTGCTGCTGGCCGGCGTCGGCGCGCTCGTCGGAGGGTGCGCGACGCCCGCCGCCCCGACTCCGACGACCACCTCCGGACCCGCGACGACCCCGGCCGACGACCCCGCCCTCGCCGACCTCGAGCGACGGTTCGGCGGCCGGCTCGGGGTGGCCGCCGTCGACACCGGCTCGGGTGCGACCGTCCGGCACCGCGCCGACGAGCGGTTCCTGATGTGCTCGACGTCGAAGCTGCTGGCCGCCGCGGCGATCCTGCGGCTGCGCCACGAACAGGCCGGCCTCCTCGACCGCGTGATCACCTACACGCCGGCCCAGCTGGTGGTGAACTCGCCGGAGACGCAGCGGCACACCTCCATGACGGTCTCCGAGCTCTGCCGCGCCGCGATGACGCTCAGTGACAACACCGCGATGAACCTGCTGCTGGAGGTGCTCGGCGGCCCGCCGGCGCTCACGGCCTTCGCGCGGGCGATCGGCGATCCGGTCACGCGGCAGGACCGCACCGAGCCCGAGCTCAACCGCGCCGCGCCCGGCGACGAGCGCGACACCTCCACACCCGCGCAGATGGCCGCGAACCTGCGCGGCCTGGCGCTCGGCGGCACCCTCGACCCCGAGGGCCGCGACCTGCTCGTCGGCTGGCTCGGGGCGAACACGACCGGCGCCACCCGGATCAGGGCCGGGCTCCCCGCGGACTGGGCGGTCGGGGACAAGACCGGCGCGGGTGGGCAGGGCGAGGTCAACGACGTCGCCGTCGTCCGGCCGCCCGGCCGCGCCCCGCTCGTCATCGCCGTCTACACCGCACCGACGGATCCGACGACGGACGCCGCCCCGACGGTCGCGGAGGCGGCCTCGATCGTCGCGCGCACCCTTGTCCCGGCCTGACCCGGCGCCACCCCCGGACACCGCCGTTTCCGCAGCTCACCGGGGGCCGTGAGGGGCAACTGCCGCTCCAGGGGCAACCACCGCTCACGGGGTGAGGACGGACAGCATGCGCTCCACCGACACCGGCCAGCCGTAGCCCTCGGCGCGGGTACGAGCGGCACTGCGACGCACGCCCTCGTCGGCCGCGAGGTGGGTGGTGACGCCGCGGGCGAAGTCCTCCGGGGAGTCCTCGGCCCCGGGGTCGCCGACGATCTCGGGCAGCGCGGAGGACCGCGACACCACGACCGGCGTGCCGCTGGCCAGCGACTCCAGCGCGGAGAGCCCGAAGGTCTCGTGCGGGCCGGGGGCGAGCGACACGTCCGCCGACGCCAGCAGGGTCGCCAGCCGCGCCCGGTCCGGCACGAACCCGAGGAAGGACACCGGCAGCCCGGCCGCCCGCCGCTCCAGGGCGGACCGGCGCGGCCCGTCCCCGGCGACGACCAGGCGAACCCGGTGCCCGGCGTCGCACAGCGCGGCCACCGTGTCCACGCTGCGCTCCGGGTGCTTCTCCGGCGACAGCCGTCCGCAGTGGACGAGCAGCGCGTCCGCCCCGCCGCCCAGCCGGGCCCGCAGCGCCGGGTCGTGCCGCTGCGGCGAGAACGTGGCCAGGTCGACGCCGAGCGGGACCTGCCGGACGTTGCGCGCCCCGATCCGCTCGAACTCCGCCCGCGCGAACCCCGTGGTGCAGACGACCGTGTCGTAGGCCGCGGCCATCCGCGCGTTGGCGAGGTCGGCCGCCCGGCGGGCCGCCCCCTCCGGCAGGAGGAACTGGTGCAGCAGCCGGTCGAGCCGCTCGTGCGAGATCACCACGCTCGGGATCCCGCGGCGGGCGGCCCAGGTCCCCAGCCCGCGCAGGGTGAGGCGGTCGGAGACCTCGAGGGCGTGGGGCCGCAGGCGGTCGAGCAGCCGTTGGACCCGCCAGGGGTCGACGGCCCGGTAACCGCCGGTGCCCGGGATCCGTGGCGCCGGGACGGTGATCCGGCGGGTGCCGCCGGGCAGCCGGCGGTCCTCCGCGCGCGGGCCCGGCACCACGAGCACGACCTCGTGGCCGCGGGCGGCGTAGCCGGTGCCGAGGGCGTCGAGCGCGGTGCGCAGGCCGCCCGAGCGCGGCCCGTAGAAGTTGGCGAGCTGGACGATCCGCACGTCAGGCGGCCTCCCGCTGCACGGCCCCGGTCGAGACCTCCCGGTAGTGGCCCACCAGCTCGTCGCACACGGTGGACCAGGTGCGGCGCAGGACCGACCGGCGGGCGGCGGCCCCGAACCCGGCCCGCAGACCGGGGTCGCGGAGCCGGTCGACCGCGGCGCGCAGGGCGGCGTCGGCGGCGGGCCGGCCCGCGTCGTCGTCGGGCAGGGGCGGGACGAGGTAGCCGGTCCGGCCGGGCAGGACCAGGTCGCGCGGGCCGCCCGCGTCCGGCGCGACGACCGGGAGCCCGGAGGCCAGTGCCTCCTGCACGGCCTGGCAGAAGGTCTCGGCGGGACCGGTGTGGACGAAGACGTCGAGCGAGGCGTAGAGCGCGGCCAGCTCGTCGCCGCCCCGGAAGCCGAGGAACACCGCCCCCGGCAACGCCGCCCGCAGCCGCTCCTCGCTGGGCCCGGCCCCGACCACCACGAGCCGGACGCCGGGCATCCCACCCAGCGCCGCCAGCCGTTCCACCTGCTTCTCGGGCGCGAGCCGGCCGACGTAGCCGACCAGCAGCTCGCCCGCCGGGGCCAGCCGCTCCCGCAGCTCGCCCGAGCGCCGGGCGGGGGTGAACCGCCGGGTGTCCACGCCGCGGGCCCACTGGTGCACCCGCGGCACCCCGCGCTCGCGCAGCGCCTCGGTCGCCCAGCTCGACGGCGCCAGCGTCCGGTCGGCCTGCGCGTGCAGCCGGCACGTCCAGCGCCAGGCGGCGCGGGCCGTCAACCCCAGCCCGTACGACGAGGCGAACCCGGCGACGTCGGTCTGGTAGACCGCGACCGTCGGGATCCCCAGCCGGCGGGCCGCCCACAACCCCCGGGCGCCGACGACGAAGGGCGCGGCCAGGTGCACGACGTCCGGCCGGAAGGCGCGCAGGGCCTTCACGATCCGTCGGCTCGGCACCCCGACCGGCATCGAGCTCACCACCGGCAGCTCCAGCGCCGGCACCCGCACGACGGGGACGCCGTCGTGGGAGTCCGGCTCGTCGGTGCCGGGGGCGACGACGAGGACGTCGTGCCCGGCGTCGCGCAGGTGCTCGAGCACCCGCAGCACCGAGTTCGTGACGCCGTTGACCACGGGGAGGAAGCACTCGGACACGATCGCGACACGCACGGCGGCACGCTTTCGCGCCCGCCGCGCCACCCGCCGTCGGCCACGTGACCCGCGGGGGAACGTCCGGCCAACAGCGCGAGAGTTCACGCGGGCCCACCCCGGAGCGTCACCGGCGGGACGCCGCGGTGATACCCCGTTCGCGGACCCTCGGCCGCATGACGGTCCTCACCCGCACCCCCGCCCCGGTGGATCCCGGGCTGCTCTCCCGCGCCCTCGAGGTGGCGGGCCGGCTCGCCAACGACGCCGCGGAGGTGATCGTCGCGACCGCCGGCCGCGCGCCCGGGTCCGAGGCCAAGGCGGACCCCTTCGACTGGGTCACCGACACCGACCGCACGCTCGAGCGGCACACCCGCCGGGTCCTGGCCGCCGAGTTCCCGGGCATCCCGGTGGTGGGCGAGGAGTACGGCGCCGACGCGACGGCGGCCGGTTCGCCCTTCCGCTGGATCGTGGACCCGGTCGACGGCACCGCCAACTACGTCGCCGGCTTCCCCTGGTGCGCCTACAGCCTCGGGCTGGTCGACGGCGACGGCCCGGTCGTCGGGGTCGTGGCGGATCCGAGCCGGGCGCAGATGTACGCGGCGGCGCGGGGCCGGGGCGTGCGGGCCAACGGGGTGCCGGTGCGGGCGGCGACGGGCACGACGGCGGTCGGTGCGCTGGTCTGCGCCGAGTCGCCCTCACCCGGATTCGTCGAGCGGGCGGCCGCGCACCACACGGGTGTGCGGGTGCTGGGGTCGACCGCGCTCGCGATCACGCAGGTGGCGCTGGGCCGGGCGGTCGGCGCGGTGATCGACTCCTACCACGAGTGGGACGTCGCCGGCGCGCTGTGCCTGGCGCTCGAGGCCGGGGCCGTGGTGGTCGACCGGGCCGGGCGGCCGGACCCGATGCCGACCGGCGGGGTGCTCGTGGCGGTCCCCGCCGTCGTCGAGCAGGTCTACTCGTGGTGGGCGGCCTGACGCCGCCGCCGCACCAGCACCGCCGCCCCGCCGAACACCGCCCAGGCGAGGGCGACGAACCCGATCGTGAGGGGCAGGCCCGAGAGCGCCGTGCGCCCGGCGACCCGGACCAGGTCAGGATCGGCGCGGTCGTACTCGACGAGCACCGTGGTGCCGGGCTCCAGGCCGCGCGGGTAGTAGACGCCCCGCTCGGGGACGAGGAGTTGGCCGTCGGGCACCGGGAACCGCACGAGCGTGCGGGCGAAGGTCGACCCCTCCAGCACCTCGGCGGTGGCCGTGGCGCGGTTGCGGCTGATGGCGACGTCGTCCGCCACCGCCCCCGCGAAGCCGACGACCGACAGGAACGTGGCCAGCACGGCGAGCCCGACGAGGATCGTCGGCAGGCCCCGCCACAGGGCGCGTCCGACGGTCCGGGCCGTGCGCCCGGCCTCGACGAACACCTCGCCCGCCACGCCTCCGGCCATGCGGGCGAGTGTAGGAGTGTGGTTACCGCCTCCCCGCCGGGGACGGGCGCCGACCGGCGGCGGTGCCTACGCTCGGGTACGTGACGACCGCTGCGCTGCCCACCGGTCTGGAGGTCCGGACCCGTGAGGTGGACCCGCCCGCGGACGGCCTGCTGTCGCTCCTGCCGCAGGCACGGGGCGCGCTGTCCTGGGTGCGCGGCGGCGAGGGACTGGTCGGCTGGGGCGAGGTCGCGCGCTTCACCGGGACCGGGGCGGGGCGGTTCGCCGAGGCGGACGCCTGGTGGCGCCGGCTGCTCGGCGAGGTCGACGTCGCCGACGAGGTGGGCCTGCCCGGGACCGGTGCGGTCGCCTTCGCGTCGCTGACCTTCGCCGACCGCTCGCCCGGGTCCGTGCTGGTGGTGCCGCGGGTCGTGGTCGGGATGCGGGGCGGGCGCGCGTGGGTCACCGAGTTCGGCGACCCGCACCCGATGACCGCGGCCGAGCCGGTGCGCCCCAGCGGGCGGCTTCGCTACGCAGACGGCGACCTGCCCGTCGCGGGCTACCGCGCCGCCGTCGCCGAGGCGGTCCGGCGGATGCGGGCCGGCGAGCTGGGCAAGGCCGCGCTCGCCCACGACCTGCTCGCCGTCGACGACGCGCCGCACGACCCCCGGCACCTGCTGCGCGGGCTCGCCGAGCGCTACCCCACCTGCTGGGCGTTCGCCGTCGACGGGCTGGTCGGCGCCACGCCGGAGCTGCTGCTGCGCAAGCGCGGCCCGGTCGTCGAGTCGCGGGTGCTGGCCGGCACGGTGTGGCCGGGCGAGGGCTCGCTCAGCTCGGAGAAGAACCGGGTGGAGCACGCGTACGCGGTCGACTCGCTGGCCGAGCGGCTGCGCCCCTTCTGCCGCACCCTCGAGGTGCCGTCGGAGCCGACGGAGCTCGCGCTGCACAACGTCTCGCACCTGGCCAGCGACGTCCGCGGCCGGGTCCGCGGCGACGCCTCCCTGCTGCGCATCGCCGGTGCCGTGCACCCCACCGCCGCGGTGGGCGGCACCCCGCGGGCGGAGGCCGTCGCGCTGATCGCCGCACTGGAGGGCATGGACCGCGGCCGCTACGCCGGCCCGGTCGGCTGGATCGGCGCCGACGGTGGCGGAGAGCTCGGCGTCGCGCTGCGCTGCGCCCAGCTCGACGGCCCGGTCGCCCGCCTCTACGCGGGCTGCGGCATCGTCTCCGACTCCGACCCCGACACCGAGGTCCGCGAGGCCGCCGCCAAGCTCCTCGCGGTGCGGGAGGCGTTGGAGGGCTAGCCGGCCGTCGGGTAGGTCGTCCTGTGCTTCGGCACGAGGAGGGCGAGAGCGACGGCGAGGAGGACGAGGCCGCCCGCGACGGCGAGGCCGGCGGGGCCGACCAGGCGGTCGCGCAGGCCTCCGACGTAGGGGACGTCGTACCAGAGCACCCCGTGGACGTCGGCCGCCGCGACGGGCTGCGGCGCCGGGCGGCGACGTGCTCGCCGTCGGTGTGGCCGTGGTCGTCGGCGTGGCGAAGGTGGCCGAGGTGGGGAGCCCACCCCGGTCACCACGACCACCCCGGGCCCCGACGACGACCGCTCCTGAGCCGTCCACCGTCCCGAGCGCACCCGTCGTGATCCCCGAGGGCTCCGCCGACCCCAGCAGCTCCGCCCCGCCCAGCTGACGCGGCCAACCAGGACAGCTTCCGCCGCGGAGATCATCGCTCGGGACACCTCCCGGCCACAGGCGGCCCGGTTCCACACCACGATCACCGCGAGCCGCCGGGACCGGAGATCCCCGCCGCCCGAGCCGCGTGAGGCACTACGGAGCGGTCACCGGCCCAAAGATCACCGCCCTGGACACATTCCCGCCATGAAACGGCCACGAACGGTCCCGCACGATGATCTCCGCGGACCCCGTGCCGCGCCGCTGCGAAGATCACCGCTATGGACACTTCTAGGCCATGAGTGGCCGCGAACCGTCCCGGACGACGATCATGGCGAGCGCAGCGGACGCGCACCGGCCTTGATCGTCGATGGTGGACAGGAACGGTCGATTTCCGACCGTCCACGTCCACAGGTAGTGATCAAGCCCGTCGGGCGAGGGCCGAACCGCCGGTCGGACGCTCCGAGGAACGAGTCCGGCCTGCGACGTCTACGCCTGACGTGCCTCCCCCGGCACCCCCTCCGGCGCCGGGGAAGACCCGTCGCGTGGCGGCGGGGCCGCCACGAGGCGCAGCGAACCACGGGTCGTCGGGCGGCGCTCGTCGACCGCCTCGACGAGGGCGAGCACCTCGGCCTCGACCGAGGCCTCGGACCCGCTCACCGGGACCTGGGACTCATCCTCCGGGATCCCGGACGCACCAGCCGAGACCCCGGAGCCACCCACAGGAACCCCGGCACCTGCTCGGCCCCCGGACGCACCCGCCGGACGATGCCACACATCCTTCGAGACCTCGGACGCACCTCCCGGACCCTCGGACGCACCCGCCGGAATCGCGGATGCACCCGGAGGAACCTCGGACGCACCCGCGGGAACCCCCGACGCAGCCGGAACCTTCGCCGCACCCGTCCGGACCTCCGACTCCCCCGCCGCCCCGTCGAGCAGGGCGGAGAGCGGGGTGGGGCGTGAGCCGGACGGGCGCCCGACCGAGCGGAGGGCGGCGCGCAACCGCTCCGCCTCCACCCGGTACGCCTCCCGCTGCTCCCACAGCCCCCGCACCGCGCTGAACAGGAACGGCACGGCGGCGGCGAGGAGCGCGGCGGTGGCGGCGAGGGTCAGCGCGACGGGCATCACGACCGCGGTCCCGGACGCGCGGATCGCGTGGGCGGCCGCGAGGGCCACGAAGGCCACGCCCACCCGGCGCAGCAGCGGCCGGTCGCGCCGGAGCCCCGCACCCACCGCGAGCAGACCGGCCGCGCCGGTCCCGGCCCAGGCCGCCAGGGCGGCGTCGGCCACCAGCGCGGTGGGAAGGCCGACGCCCGGGGCGAGGCCGTGCAGGGTGCCGGCCAGCGCGGCGGCGCACGCCAGCACGGCCGCCGCGAGGGTGACGGCGGGCCGGGTGGCGGGCGAGCGCCGGCGCACCGCCACCACCAGCAGCGCGACGACGGCGAGCTGGCCCACCACGGCCACGAGCGGCCACAGCCCGGCCGCGCCGCCGACGTCGAGCGCCACGGGCAGCGGCCCGACGAGAGCGGCGCCACCGACAGCGGCGGCGATCCGGCCCGCCCGCCGGCTGCCCGAGGCCCGACCGGCCACCGCGATCATCACGGCGGCGGCGATGCCGCCGGCGAACACCAGGACGGACGCCAGCCGCGCGGCCGGCAGCCCCGCGGCGTCGACGGCCCGGACGGTCGCCCACGCGACGCCCCCGACCAGGGCGAGCAGGCCGCACTCGACGCCGAAGGCCCGCGCCGCCACGGGGCGCACGCGGAGCCGGTCGGACCGGGCGGGACGCCGCGCACCGGTCGCGGCCCCGCGGCGGCGCCGACCCGTGGGCCACGCGTCGGGGGCGGGCCGCGCGGTGGGGGCGTCCGCGCGGCTCCGGGTGCTGGAAGTCACCGGTACCTCGGTCGTTCGACGGGCGGCCGGGCGCGGGGAGCGAGCGAGGCCGGGAGCGTCGGCTCCGCTCCCCTGTCGGCACTCCCCCACCGGCCGTTACGCAGAACGCACACTAGCCGCCGCAGAGTGACCAGTCGGAGCAGCCCTCTGCGCCGTCCGGCCCAGACCCGTTGCGGGCCAACGCAGGAGCTAGGTCCGGGCGGGCAGGGCGGCCAGGGCCGTGGCGATCTCGTCGGTGAGCGCCGCGTGCCCGGCCCGCAGCGTGGCCCGGTCGGCGCGGACCTCGACGATCCGCAGCCCGGGACCGGCCGGCAGGACCGCCTCGACCAGCGACGACGGTGCCGTGACCAGCACGTGCGCGGCGCCGAGGCCGGTCGCGACGGCGGCCAGGTCGGCGCGGTGCGGGGTGCCGAAGACCCGCTCGAACGAGGCCGAGTGCGCCGGCGCTCCCTGCTCGAGCAGCCCGAAGATCCCGCCGCCGGAGTCGTTGAGCACCACGATCGACAGTGCCGGCCGCGGCTCGTCCGGGCCGATCAGCAGGCCGGTGGCGTCGTGCAGCAGGGTCAGGTCGCCGAGCAGCGCCACGGTCGGCCCGGGATGGGTCAGCGCCGCACCGACGGCCGTCGACACCGTCCCGTCGATCCCCGCGACACCGCGGTTCGACAGCACGGAGAGCCCGGATCGCGGGACCGCGGCGAGCGAGACGTCCCGCACCGGGTTCGACGAGCCCAGCACGAGCCGGGACCCGTCCGGCAGCCCGGCGACCAGGTCGCGGGCCAGCGACAACCCGCGCGGCCCCTCCGGCAGGGCCCGGTCGAGGGCGGCCGAGGCGGCCTCGTCGGCCTCGTGCCAGCGCCGCACCCAGTCCCGCGGCGGCGCGAGCGCGGGCACGTCGCCGACCGCGCGCACGGTGCCGGCGACGTCCGTCCACGGCATGCCGTGCGGATCGGCGGCGGCGTAGACCTGCAGGTCCGGCGCGGCGAGCAGGCGCGCGACCGCGCGGTGCAGGGTCGGCCGCCCGACGACGAGCACCTGGGTCGGCCGCGGCGGCCCGCCGGATGCCCCGAGCAGCCAGGGCCCGCTGCGCAGGGCGTGCGGCCACAACGGGGACGACGGCTCGGCGACGACCGGCGCCCCGCCGAGCAGCGCCGGGTCGATCCCGGCGCCACCCCCGGCGACGACGAGCGTCGGCGCCTCGGGGTCCAGCGGGAGCGTCGGTGCGGTGCGGCGCGCCGGCGGCACCACGGTCCAGGGCGCGCCGTCCGGGCGGCCGGGTGGGACCTGGTCGGCCGGGTCGGGGACGAGCGGCTCGGCGAACGGGATGTTCAGGTGGACCGGCCCGGGCGGTTCGCCCAGCGCACCGGTCGCCGCGGCCACGATCCGGTCGACCGCGGCGCGCCAGCGGCCGGGTTCGCCGGGTGCGGGCCGGGCGACGGCCAGGGTGCCGGCTCGCCGTACGGCCCCGCCGAAGATGCCCTGCTGCTCGATCGTCTGGCTGGCGCCCGTGCCCACGAGCTCCGGTGGCCGGTCGGCCGTGAGCGCGAGCAGCGGCACCCCGGAGTGCGAGGCCTCCAGCACCGCCGGGTGCAGGTTCGCGACGGCCGTGCCCGAGGTCGTCACCACCGGGACAGGGCGGCCGGAGCCCAGGGCCAGGCCGAGCGCGAGGAAGCCGCCGGTGCGCTCGTCGATCCGCACGTGCAGGCGCAGCCGGCCGGCGGCGTCGGCGGCGTGCAGGGCGAAGGCGAGCGGCGCGTTGCGCGACCCCGGGCACAGGACGGCGTCCGTGACGCCGAGGCGCACCAGCTCGTCCACGACCACGCCGGCCTGGACGGGCCCTGCCGCGGGGCTGCTCGTCGGTGCCGGGTTCACGCTCCCGACCCTATGTCGCCACCGGCTCGTCCCGCCGTGCTCCGCTGCTCACACCGCGCCGTCACAGCGCGAAGACCTCGAACCCGACCGCCAGCGCGGCCCCCGGGACCTGCTCCGCCACCACCTCGGCCTGCGACCGCAGGAAGGTCTCCGGGTCCGCCATGCCCCCGTCCCCGAGCGCGGCCAGGTAGGCCCGGTGCGCCGACAGGGACGCGACGGCCCGGTCGAACACCGGCCCGATGTCCACGGCGTGCGTGGGCTGCGGCGTCCCGACGACGGCGAGGTACCGCACGCCCGTCCACGAGTCGCCGCCGGCGCCCGGGAAGACCCAGCGGTTGCCCGCGTCACGGCAGGCGTCGAGGACCGCGCGACCGGTGTGGACGTGGTCGGCCATGTTCAGCGAGCCGCCCGGCCAGCGGTCGCCGAAGTTCGCCGTCACGACCAGGTCGGGCCGGAAGCGGCGGATCGCCGCGGCGATGTCGCGGCGGAGCGGGAGCCCGTACTCGACGACCCCGTCCGGGTGGTCGAGGAACTCCACCTCGCTGACGCCGACGGCGGCGCACGCCGCGCGCTGCTCGCCCTCCCGCAGCGGGCCGGCCTCGACCGGCGGCAGCGAGTCGATGCCCGCCTCGCCCCGGGTGACCAGCAGGTACGCCACCTCCTTGCCGGCGTCCGTCCAGCGGGCGACGGCGCCGGCGCCGCCGTACTCCATGTCGTCGGGATGGGCGACCACGACGAGGGCGCGCGACCAGTCGTCGGGAAAGGGCTGGAGCGTCATGGGGACATGGTCCCCGTACCCTCGCAGGTGTCATGAGCGCGACCCTCCGGGCCACGGGCCTCTCCGCCGGGCACGGTGCCCGCGTCCTGTTCAGCGGGCTGGACCTCGTGGTCGCGCCCGGCGACGTCGTCGGGCTGGTCGGCGTGAACGGCGCCGGGAAGTCCACGCTGCTGCGGCTGCTGGCCGGCGAGCAGGGGCCGGAGGAGGGCGAGGTCGCCCTGAGCCCGTCCGACGCGACCGTCGGGCACCTGCCGCAGGAGCCCGACCGACGCCCGGGCGAGAGCGTGGCGCAGTACCTCGCCCGCCGCACCGGGGTGGCCGCCGCGCAGGCCGCGATGGACGCCGCCGCCGAGGAGCTGGGCGGCGGCTCGGACGCCGTGGCCGACGCCTACTCGGCCGCCCTCGACCGCTGGCTCGCCCTCGGTGGCGCCGACCTCGACGACCGGGCCGGCGAGGTGGCGGCCGAGGTCGGCCTCGGCGTGCCCCTCGACACCCCGATGACGGCGCTGTCCGGCGGCCAGGCCGCCCGCGCCGGGCTGGCCGCGCTGCTGCTGTCCCGCTACGACGTGCTGCTCCTCGACGAGCCCACCAACGACCTGGACCTCGACGGGCTGGAGCGGCTGGAGAAGTTCGTCCAGGGGCTCCGGTCCCCGGCCGTGATCGTGAGCCACGACCGCGAGTTCCTGGCCCGCACGGTGAACCGGATCGTGGAGCTGGACCTGCACCAGCAACAGGTCGGGGTCTACGACGGCGGCTACGACAGCTACCTCGTCGAGCGCGACATCGCTCGCCGGCACGCCCGCGAGGCCTACGAGGAGTACGACGACAGGCTCTCCGCGCTCAAGGACCGCGCCCAGATGCAGCGCACCTGGATGGCGCAGGGGGTGCGCAACGCGCGGCGCAAGGGCAAGGACAACGACAAGATCACCAAGGCCAAGCGCGCGGAGACCAGCGAGAAGCAGGCCGCCAAGGCCCGGCAGACCCAGCGCGCGATCGAGCGGCTGGAGGTCGTCGAGGAGCCCCGCAAGGAGTGGGAGCTGCGGATGACGATCGCCACCGCGCCGCGGTCCGGCGCGGTCGCGGCCCGGCTGGACGGCGCCGTCGTCCGGCGGCCCAGGGAGGACGGCGCCGATTTCGTGCTCGGCCCGGTGACCGCGCAGGTCGACTGGGCGGACCGGGTGATCGTCACCGGGGCGAACGGGGCCGGGAAGTCGACGCTGCTCGGTGCGCTGCTCGGCCGGATCCCGGTCGACGAGGGCTCGGCCGGGCTCGGCGCGGGCGTCGTCGTCGGCGAGATCGACCAGGCCCGGGGGCTCTTCCTCGGCGACGAGCCGCTGGTCACCGCGTTCGGGCGGGCGGTGCCGGACTGGCCCGAGTCCGAGGTGCGCACGCTGCTGGCCAAGTTCGGGCTGACGAGGGAGCACGTGCCCCGGCCCGCCGCGTCGCTCTCCCCCGGCGAGCGCACCCGGGCGGCGCTGGCGCTGCTGCAGGCCCGCGAGGTGAACCTCCTGGTCCTCGACGAGCCCACCAACCACCTCGACCTGCCCGCGATCGAGCAGCTCGAGCAGGCCCTCGACGCCTTCCCGGGCACGGTCCTGCTGGTCACGCACGACCGCCGGATGCTCGACACGGTCCGCGCCACCCGCCGCTGGCGCGTCGACGAGGGCCGGCTGACCGAGCTCTGACCCGCCGCGCGCGGTGGGTGGTGCTCCGACGCCACTTCCCGCGCCCGGACCCTTGCGCACTCTGTCAGTCGATGCTAACGTTAGCGACAACGCACAGAGCACCGCACCTCAGGAGGACGTCATGGGCAACCCCGTCGCGATGTTCGAGATCGTCAGCACCGACCCCGACCGGCTGGGCCGCTTCTACGGCGAGCTCTTCGGCTGGACCGTCAACGCCGACCCCGCCTGGGGCGGGTACGGACTCGTCGACACGCACGCCGAGGCGAGCGGCCCGCTGATGGGCGGGATCGGGCCGTCGTACCAGCCCGGCGACACGGGCGTGAAGTTCTACGTGGGGGTCGACGACCTCGGCGCCTGGCTCGGCAAGGCCGAGGGCCTCGGGGCGACCCGGCTCGTGGAGCCCACCGACCTGCCCGAGGGCTTCGGCTCCTTCGCGCTGTTCGCCGACCCGGACGGCAACACCGTGGGATTGTGGGCCACTGCGGGGGGATCGTGACCTCGCCCGCGCCGCTCGACGACCGGGTCGGGGCGATGCTCCGGGCCCTGGCCGAGCCCCGGCGCCGGGCGATCCTGCGGCTGGTCGCGGGGACCGAGCGGGCGGCGGGCGAGATCGCCGCGGAGTTCGACGTGTCCCGCACGGCCGTCAGCCAGCACCTCACCGTGCTGAAGGAGAGCGGCCTGATCGCGGAGCGCCGCGAGGGCACCCGCCGGCTGTACCGTGCCCGGCGGGAGGCGGTCCGCGAACTGCAGGCGGCCCTCGACGGCATCTGGTCCGACGCGCTCGACCGGGCGCGCGCCCTCGTGGAGGAGGACGAGTCGTGAGCAGCGAGACCTACGGCGAGGTCGTGAACCTCGCCCGCCCGCCGATCCACCGGTCGACGACCGTGGCCGCGCCCCGCGAACGCACCTTCCGGGTGTTCGTGGACCGGCTCGCCGAGTGGTGGCCGCTCGACCCGTTCTCGCTCGGCGGGAGCGCCCGCATCGCCACGGTGACCGTGGATCGCCGGGCGGGCGGGACGGTCACCGAGCACTGGCACGACGGCAGCAGCCACGACTGGGGCACGCTGCTGGCCTGGGACCCGCCGGTCGGGCTGACCATGACCTGGAACATCACCGGCACGCCCACGGAGGTCGAGCTGCGGTTCGTCGCCCTCGACGAGGCCACCACCCGGGTGGACCTCGAGCACCGGGGCTGGGACCGGCTCTCGCTCGAGGAGCTGCGGGCGGCCTGCGCGCTGCCCGGCGGCTACTCCGGCGGCGCCTACGAGAAGGGCTGGGCCACGATCCTCGGCGCCTTCGCCGACGCGATCCGGGAGGACCCGCGATGAACTGGTTCCTCTACCGGCTCCTGCCGCCGCGCCCGGACTTCGCGATGACGATGGACGAGCGCGAGGGCGCCGCGATGGCGGCGCACTCCGAGTACTGGCGGGGTCACCTCGACGCCGGCCGGACGATCGTCTTCGGGCCGGTCGCCGATCCCGCCGGCGTGTGGGGGCTCGGCATCGTCAACGGCGAGACGATCGAGGACGTGACCGCGCTCGCCGAAGGCGATCCCGCGGTCGTCGCCGGGGTCGCCCGGTTCGAGATCCTGCCGATGCTGTCGGCCGTCACCCGCTGAGCCCGCGGTCCGGCCGCCGGTCCGGGGCCGGGGACGACGGCGGGGCGGCCCCTCCCGGAGGAGGGACCGCCCCGCTCTTGCATGGTGCGTCAGGCCTGCGGTGCCGCGTCGGCCTGCGGGCCGATCGCGAAGCGCAGCTCCTCCTCGCCCTGCTCGTTCGTGAACGGCTGGACGTCGAGGACCTTGTCGTCGAGGACCTCCGCGGCCATCGGCTCGAGGAAGACGTTGAGCCCCTCGCCGGTGAGCACGGTGTCGCTCTGGTCCGCCTGCGCCGCGAGCGAGAGCTCGAGGCCCTGCTCCGGGTCGGTGGCCGCGATCCGCAGCCCACCGCCGTCCGGCAGCTCGGCGTCCGTGGTCAGGGTCTTGATGGCTTCTGCCGCGGTGTCGGTGATGGCCAGCATTCGACCGACCGTACCGAGATCCCGCCGGGCCTGCAGACCGGGCGGGATCCGGCGGTCCCTCAGTTGAACTCGTCCGGGTGCGGGCCGAGGCGCCCCGCGTCGCCCTTGTCGAGGCCGCCGACCGTCGCGACGTCGTCGTCCGCCAGCTCGAAGTCGAAGACGTCGATGTTCTCCGCGATGCGCGACGGCGTCACGGACTTGGGGAACACGATGTTGCCGAGCTGGACGTGCCAGCGCAGCACGATCTGGGCAGGGCTCCTGCCGTACTTCTCCGCCAGCGAGGTCACGACCTCGTTCGTCAGCAGCGCCCCGCCCTGGCCGATCGGGCTCCACGCCTCCGTCGCGATGGCGTGGTCCCGGTGGTACCGGCGCAGCTGCGGCTGGGTGAAGGTCGGGTGCAGCTCGATCTGGTTGACCGAGGGGACCGTGTCCGTCTCCGCGGCCAACCGGTCCAGGTGCTCGACCTGGAAGTTCGAGACGCCGATCGACCGGACCTTGCCCGCGGCCTTGGCCTGCTCGAGCCCGCGCCAGGTCTCCACGTAGTCGTCCCGCTTCGGCAGCGGCCAGTGGATCAGGTAGAGGTCGACGTGGTCGAGGCCGAGCTTGGTGAGGCTCTCCTCGAGCGCCTTCTGCGCCTCGTCCCGGCCGTGCCGGCTGTTGCTCAGCTTGGTCGTGACGAAGATCTCGTCGCGGGAGAGCCCGGACTCGGCGACGGCCTGCCCGACCCCCTCCTCGTTGCCGTACATCTGAGCGGTGTCGATGTGCCGGTAACCCGCGTCGAACGCCTGCTTCACGGCGTCGACCGTCGCCTGCCCCGGGTCGATCTGGAAGACACCGAAGCCGAACTGCGGGATCCGGACACCGTCGTTGAGCGTGATCGTCGGAACCATGTCCCCGTCATACCGCGCGGGCGGACCGGTCAATCGCGGGACATCTCACGCGGGATCCGGGAATCCCCGACGGCCTCGGGGGCAGGCGGCGCGACGGGGGTCCGCCGGGCAGCGGTCAGCCCCCAGACCGCCAGCGCGACCAGGACCAGCACCTCGGTGAGCGCCAGGCCCCGCTCGACGAGGCCCAGCGGGACCGCCCGCCACCACGAGACTCCGGTGAACGGGCGCTGCGCGAACCCGACGAGGATCGGGGTGAACCACAGCAGCGAGACGACGGCGAGCCAGCGGGTCCAGCCCGCGTGCCGGGCCCCGGGCCGCGGCTCCGGCCCCACCGCCGCGGCCCGCCGGAACCGGCGGACGACCAGGATCGCCGCGATCGGCAGCGCGAGGAAGGCCACGAGGCTGGCGTAGCGGTGGATGGTGCCGCCGACGCTCGGCCCGACGGCCCAGTTGGTCTTCTCGAACACCACGACCGCGCCCAGCCCCACGGCCGCCAGCACCAGGCCCGCCGAGGCACCCGACGCCGACCGGACCAGCCCGGCCCGGACCAGCGCGACGAGCACGCACAGGACGGCGGCGGCGAAGGCCAGCACACCCGTGTCGAAGACCGGCTTGACGCCGTCGAGCAGGGCGTACTCGCTGATGGTGCGGCGGATCGGGTCGACCTGACCGACCGTGAGCGTCAGTCCCAGGACGAGCACGACGGCGATCCCGGACCCGGCCAGACCGGCCAGCGCGAACCCGTGCCCCACGGTGTCCCTGCCCGCCGCGGTGTCGCGCTCCACGTGTCCGGCCTCCCGGTGCTCGGGTCGATGGTCGCCCGTTCAACGATCCGTACCGTCCGCGTGGTTCCCGCGGCTCACGGGTCCTCCCGCGACGGGGTCCCCGCCGAGTGTGGACACTCCGCGAGGACCCCGCACGGCGTGTGCGGGCGCGCCCCTCAGCCCCCGACGTGCAGCAGCCCGAGCCGCCGGGTGGCGCGGGTCATCGCGACGTAGAGATCGGCGGGGTTGTGGGCCCGGATCCGCTCCGGGTCGACGATCACGACGACGTCGAACTCGAGCCCCTTCGCCGACGTCGGGGTGTGCACCTCGGCGGGCAGGCCCGCGAGGCCCTCCCCGTCGGCGGCGATCACCGCGAGCGTCCCGCGGCCCAGCTCCGCGGCCTCCGCGTCCACGGCCCTGCGGACCTCGGCGGCGAGGTCCGCCGCGGGCACGGTGCGCCGCCACGGCTCCTCGCCGGTCGCCCGCACCGACTCCGGCGGCCGCCGGTCCGGCGCGAACCCGGCCAGGACGGCGCCGGCCACCGCCATGATCTCCGCGGGTGTGCGGTAGTTCACGGTGAGCGTCCGGTAGGTCCACCGGGACCCGAGGTGCGGGCCGAGGACGTCCGCCCACTCCTCGGCCCCCGCAGGGGCGCTGCGCTGCGCGAGGTCGCCGACCGCGGTGATCGAGCGCGAGGGGCAGCGCCGCAGCAGGACGTGCCAGTCCATGGCGGACAGCTCCTGGGCCTCGTCGACGACGAGGTGCCCGTACTTCCAGTCCCGGTCGGCGGCCGCCCGCTCCGCGACGCTCGCGAGGTGCTCGGGCACCTGGCGCGCCGCGAGCGCGTCCGCGGTCACGAAGTCGGTCGGGCGCAGCTCGTCGGGATCCTCCCCGGCGATCTCGCGGTCGGCCGCCTCCAGGATGCTCAGCACCTCGCCGGCGTAGCGGCCGTCCGGCTCGTGCCGCGGGGCCGGCCCGCCGGGCGGCGGGCCCAGCAGCTCGGCCAGCTCGTCGAGCAGCGGCGCGTCCGCCACCGTCCACTCCGCCCCCTCGGGCCGGAACAGCCCGCCGATGCCCTCGATCCCCGCACCGGCCGAGGCCAGCCGCTCCGGCGAGGCGTAGAGCTCGGCGAGGGCCTGCTCGGGGGTGAGCACCGACCACAGCTGCTCCACCGCCGCGTGGAAGTCCAGGTTCGCGCGCAGGTCGTCCCGCAGCTCGGCGCGCATCCCGGCGGACACCTCCGCCGCGCCCGCGGGTTCGATCTCGGGGATGTCGAGGCCGCGGAGGAGCTCGGCGAGCTCGGGCGGGTCCTCCAGGTGCTGGTTCAGCCGCTCGAGGCCCCGGTCGACGAGCAGGCAGCCGAGCGTGTCCCGGAACGTCGCCCGGGCGGCGTTGTGCGGCAGGCCGGAGGCCCGGGCGCGCCTGCGCGCCTCCGCCGCCGTCGTATGGTCGATCTCGACGGTGACGTCCTCGAGCTCGATCGGGATCGGCGCCCCGGGCAGCTCCTGCCGATCGGCGACGGCGCGGCGCAGGACGTCGAGCATCGCCAGGCCGCCCTTCGTGCGGGCCACCTCGTCCGGGTCCACGGCGGTCGCGACGACGCCGTGCGCCAGCCGGCCGGGGGTCGTGAACACGACCGCGGACTCGCCGAGCGCGGGCAGCACGCCCCCGACGTAGTGGATGAACCCGGCGCTGGGCCCGACGACCAGCACGCCGCTGCGGGCCAGCTTCTCGCGGTGGGTGTAGAGCAGGTAGGCGACGCGGTGCAGGGCGACCGCGGTCTTCCCGGTCCCCGGACCGCCCTCGATCACGACGACGCCGGGGAGCGACAGCCGGATGATCGCGTCCTGCTCGGCCTGGATCGTCGTCACGATGTCGCGCATGGTCGACCCGCGCGGGGCCTTGAGCGCGGCGAGCAGCGCGGGATCGGACGCCGACCCGGAATCGGCCTCCCCGTCCAGCACGTCGTCGTGGAAGGTGCGGACCCGCTCGTCCGGCGCCCTCCCACCGATCTCGAAATGGCGCCGTCGCGTCACGCCCATCGGCGTGGCGAGCGTGGCGCAGTAGAAGGGTCGGGCGGACGGCGCCCGCCAGTCGACGAGGGCGCTCTCCCCGTCCGCGGGGTCGGTGAGCCCGATCCGGCCGACGTAGCTCGTGCAGCCGTCGGTGTGGTCGAGCCGGCCGAAGCACAGGCCCGATCGGGCGGCCCGGAGCGCGCCCACCCGCTCCGACCAGCGGTGCACGGAGACGTCGCGTTCCCAGCGGGCGCTGAGCTCCCCGCCCGTCGGCACGGCCAGCATGCCGCGCGCCTGTGCCGTGGCGGCCGCGAGCTCGGTGGCGAGCAGGCCGTGCAGCCGGCGGATCCGCGCGGTCTCGGCCGCCACCTCCTGCTCGAACTCCTGCCCGAAATCCTGTCCGGTAGAAGGTCTTCCCACGCTCTCCCCACCCGTGTTAGAATTCAATTGCGGAGCTGTGATTTCCCCTTCTGATCGCACTCATCAGAATAGCTATTCCGCATTTCCCGGCGCAATCTCTTCGCGCGCGGTGTCTCCACGGCGAGATCCGGGCGCACGGTCGCGTCGGAGGAATCTCGGGATCGCGCACGACCCCGCTCCCTCAGTCCACGGGTGTGCGCTGCGCCGGCACCACGGGCACCAGAGGCACCGGGACCAGCGGAAGCATCGCCTCGACCCGGGTGCCGGGGAGCCCCCGGCGGACCGTGCAGGCCCCGCCGACGGCCGCGGCCCAGCCACGCATCGCGTGCACGCCGGCGCCGGCGGTGAACCCGGCCGGGACGCCCGGGCCGGTGTCCGTCACCGAGACGTCGAGGAAGCTCCCCAGCGCCCGGACCCGGACCCGGGCCGGAGCGCCCTGCGCGTGGCGGGCGGCGTTGGTCATCGCCTCCACCGCGATGCGGTACGCCGCGGCCTCGACGGCCGGGTTCAGCGTGGGCAGCGGCCACACCTCGACGGCGGCGCCGCCGAGCCCGCGGGCGGCCGCCGTGAGGGCCGCGACCAGGCCGCCAGGGACGTGTGCCCCCGCGAGCTCACGAGTGGCGTGCACGGCGGCCTCGGCCACCGACACCGCCCGCACGGCCCGCGCCAGCTGCCCGGCCAGCGCGTCGAGCAGCAGGGCGTCCCGGCGCCGGACGGGCGGCAGCACGAGCGCCCCGACCGTCTCCACCCCGTAGCCCAGCGGCACACGTTCCACGCACTCCGGCCACGCCCCCGTCCCGGCCACGATCCGGCCGTCGACCTCGAGGGCGGCGAAGGGCACCCGCAGCGTCTCGGCGACGGTGTCGACCAGCGAGCCGAGCCATGGGGTGGACGCGGTGCCGCGGGCGTCGCCGCCCTGGGTGAGCTCCAGGACCGTGCTCATGAGGCCGTTCATCGCCGCGCTCCCGTCCGTGCCGTTCCATCCGGGACATCGCCACGAAGATCGTCGACATTACGCCGGAGGTGACACGGGTGGCGGTCCACCCGGTCGAGCGAGCTGGACCGTCCGACAGCAAGCCCGCCCTTACGTCCGCAGGCCCAGCGCCCGCGCCGCCAGCTGGGCGAGGTGCACCGGCTCGCGGGTGCCCGCCTGGCGCAGCTGGGTGCGGCAGGAGAACCCGTCCGCCAGCACCTCGACGTCCGGCGCCGCCCCGCGGACCGCCGGCAGCAGCACCCGCTCGGCCGCCGCCATCGAGACCTCGTAGTGGCCCTTCTCGAAACCGAAGTTGCCGGCGAGGCCGCAGCAGCCCGAGTCGAGCACCTCGGCGTCGATGCCGAGCGCGGCCATCACCGCACGGTCGGCCTCCGAGCCCAGGTCCGCGTACTGGTGGCAGTGCAGCTGCACCAACGCCCGTGAGCCGGGGCCCGAAACGGCCTCGCGCAGCTCCCCGACGTGCCCGGCCAGCAGCTCGGCGAAGGTGCGCACCCCGCCCGACAGGGCTTTGGCCAGCGGCTCCTCCGGCAGCAGCTCCTCGCCGTCGGCGCGCAGGGCCGCGGTGCAGGAGGGCTCCAGCCCGACGACGGGCACCCCCTCCGTCAGCCACGGCTCGACGGTCCGCAACGAGCGCCGCAGCACCCGCCGCGCCGCGCCCACCTGCCCGGTCGACGTCCAGGTCAGCCCGCAGCACACCCCGCGGGGCGGCAGCTCCACGGCGTACCCGAGGTACTCGAGGACGGCCACGGCGTCGTCGGCGATGCCCGGGTCGAAGTGGTCGGTGAAGGTGTCCGGCCAGAGCAGCAGCCGCCCGCGCGGGGCCTCCCGCGCCGGGCCCTCGACGAGCGCACGCGACCGGGCGGAGGTGGTGAACGTCTCCCGCGCGATCGCCGGTATCGCCCGCTCCGGCGCGATCCCGCCGGCCCGCTTGGCCAGCCCGGCCAGGAACGGGACCCGGGCCAGCGCGTTGAGGCCGTCGACCGCGCCCGCCGGCAGCTTCCCGACCAGCCGCAGCCACCGCGGCAGGGCGCCCATCGAGTAGTGGCTCGCCGGGCGCAGCTTGTTCCGGTAGCGGTTGGCCAGGAACTCGGTCTTGTACGCGGCCATGTCCACGCCGACCGGGCAGTCGGTCTTGCAGCCCTTGCAGGACAGGCACAGGTCGAGGGCGTCGGCGACGTCGTCGTCCTGCCAGCCGCCCGTGATCACCTCGCCGTTGGCCATCTCGAACAGCAGGCGGGCACGGCCGCGGGTGGAGTGCTTCTCGTCCCCGGTGGCGCGGTAGCTCGGGCACATCACGCCGCCGTGCGCGGTCACGCACTTGCCCACGCCGAGGCAGCGCCGGGTCGCGCGGGTGAAGGAGCCGCGGTCGTGGGTGAAGGCGAGCTGCGGGTCGTCCGCCATGGTCGGCATCCCGACGAAGATCCGCAGGTCCTCGTCCATCCGCGCGGACCGCACGATGCAGCCGGGGTTCATCCGGTCGTCCGGGTCGAAGACGCCCTTGAACTCCTCGAACGCCGCGATGACGTCCCGCGGGTACATCCGCGGCAGCAGCTCCGAGCGGGCGCGCCCGTCGCCGTGCTCGCCGGAGAGCGAGCCGCCGTGTGCGACGACCGCGTCCGCCGCGTCCTCCATGAACGCCCGGAAGTTCGCGATACCCGGCTCGGTGAGCAGGTCGAAGTCGATCCGGACGTGCAGGCAGCCGTCGCCGAAGTGGCCGTAGTAGACGCCCTTGCGGCCGTGCCGCTCCAGCACCCGGTCGAACTGGCGCAGGTAGGAGCCGAACTTCTCCGGCGGGACGGCGGCGTCCTCCCAGCCCGGCCAGGCCTCGCCGCCGTCCGGGCTGCGGGTGAGGATCCCGGCGCCGTCCTCACGGATCCGCCACAGCGCCTTCATCCGCCTCGGGTCGGACTCGACGACGGCCTCGGTCAGCCCGTACGGCCCCATCGCCTTCGCGACGGCGCGCGCCTTGTCCTCGGCCTCCTGCCGGGTCTCCCCGCCGGTCTCGACGTAGAGCCAGCCACCACCGGGCGGCAGCGCCTTCCAGCCCGTCTCCACGGGGTTCTGGGCGCGCAGGGCGGCGATGAGCCCGGCGTCCATGCCCTCGATCGTCAGCGGGGAGTGCTCGCGGACGACCATGACGTTGTCCGCCGCCACGTAGGCGTCGGGGAAGCCGAGGACGGCGAGGGCCCGCGCGGGCGGCGACTCGACCAGCGTCATGGTCGCGGCGACCGTGGTGGCGAGCGTGCCCTCCGCCCCGACCAGGGCCCTGGCGAGGTCGAACCCGTTCTCCGGGAGCAGCTGGTCGAGGTTGTAGCCGGAGACGCGGCGGGTGAGGTCCGGGAAGGACTCCCGGACGCGGTCGCCCACCCGGTCCGCCAGCGCCCGCAGCCTCGCCGGGATCTCGCCGTGCGGCGCGGCCGTGTCGAGCCGCTCGCCGCGGTAGGTGAGCACCTCCAGGCCCGCCGTGTTGTCGACCGTCTTGCCCCAGGCCACCGAGTGCGAGCCGCAGGCGTTGTTGCCGATCATCCCGCCGATCGTGCAGCGGTTGTGCGTCGACGGGTCCGGGCCGAAGGTCAGCCCGTGCGGGGCCGCGGCGTCCCGGAGCTGGTCGCAGATCACGCCGGGCTGGACGCGCGCCGTGCGCGCCTCCGGGTCGATCTCCAGGACCTTGTTCATGTGCCGGGTGAAGTCCAGCACCACCGCGGTGTTCACGGCCTGGCCCGCGATCGAGGTGCCCGCGCCCCGGGGCAGCACGGGGACCTGGTGCTCGCGGCACACGGCCAGCGCCGCCGCCACGTCGGCCTCGTCGCGGGGTGAGACGACGCCGATCGGGACCTTGCGGTAGTTCGAGGCGTCGGCCGACCACATCGCGCGGTGCGCGGGGTCGAACCGGACCTCGCCGCCGACGACCCGGCGGAGGTCGGCGGCGAGAGCCGCGGCGGCGTCGGTCCCGGCGTCGGTCAGGGGCCCCGCGTCGGTCGCGGCGGGGTGGGTCGGGACGTGCGCACTCACGGTCTCAGTCTGACCCGCCGGGCGGGGTGGGGCTCGGAGCGGGGGCGTCCCCGCCCTTGCCCGCGGGGTCGCCGGCCTTGTCCGAGGGGCCCGCGTGGCCGTGCCCGTGCCCGTGCCCGTGCCCGTGACCGTGGCCGTGCCCGTGGCCGGCGACGCCCTGGCCGGGCACGGGGGCGGTGCCGGAGAGCTGGATGTCGCCCGCCCGCAGCGGCGCGCCGTGGTACCGGCCCTCGTGGGCCAGGATCGGCCGCTGGTCGCCGGCGATCTCGGGATACTTCTCCTCGAGCTTCTGCCGGGCGTCCCAGGTCCGGCGCATCGTGTCGATGTACTCCGGGTTGCCGTCGTAGACGCCCTTCCACGTCTGCGGCATCTCGTCCTTGCTCAGGCCCGGGTTCGCCTGGCCGCCGAGGGAGAAGCCCGCCGGGACCTTGCGGGTCTCGCCGCCGCACACCGGGCAGCCCGGGGTGGAGGTGTCGGACATGGCGGCCAGGTGCTCGAAGCGCACACCGCACTCGCACCGGAAGACGTAGATCGGCACTCGAACGATCCTTAGGACTCAGGTGGCGAACGGCACTCTCGCTCACTAGGTATGAGCGAGAGCGCCGGTCGCTCAACGGGGGTGGCGCGAGGTCACCAGTTCTCGACGGACTTCGTGAGGATGTCGGCGATGTCGTCCTCGGTCGGGGTCCGCGGGCACGTCGCGAGCAGGCGCTGCTGCTTCATCGTGCCGGGCACCAGGTCCGGGACGTCCGCCTCGGTGTAGCCGACCCCGCCGATCCCGTTCGGGATGCCGATGTCCTGCATCAGCCGCACCAGGACGGAGGGCAGCTGCTCCTTCGGGTCGTTCACCTTGTCGGCCCGCGGGTCCATCAGCTCCGCGGCCCGCAGGTGCCGCTCCGGCGCGCTGTCGAAGGAGAACCGGAAGGCCTCCGGCGCGGTGAGCGACACGGACTGGCCGTGCGGGACCATCGGCTCGTCCGGCGGGTAGCCCTCGGGCACGTAGTCCTTGACCATGCCGGCGATCGGGTAGGCGTTGGCGTGCGGGATGTGCACGCCGGAGTTGCCGAAGCCCATGCCGGCGAAGGTCGCCGCCATCATCATGTTCGACCGCGCCTCGACGTCCTCGGCGCCGTCGTGCACGGCCTTGCGGAAGGACTGCGCGATGAGGTTCATCGCCTTCTCGCACCACAGGTCCGACACGGGGTTCGAGCCGCAGTAGGTCACCCGCTCCTCGGGCTTCTTGCGATCGAAGGTCGTGTAGTACCGCGCCGTGTAGCTCTCCAGCGCGTGGCAGACGATGTCCATCCCCGCCGCGGCCGTGACCTGCGGCGGTAGCGTCATGGTGAGCAGGGGGTCGATCACGGCCAGGGTCGGGCGCAGGCGCCAGTGGCTGATCCCGGTCTTGACCTTCATCGACAGGATGTCCAGCACGCACATGGCGGTGGACTCCGAGCCCGTGCCCGCCGTCGTCGGGACGGCGATGAGCGGCTTGAGCGCGCCCGGGGGCACCTTGGCGTTGCCGATGGGCTTGTTGATGTAGTCCATCAGCTCGCCGGGGTGGCTGGTGAGCAGGTTGATCGCCTTCGCGGTGTCGATGGCCGACCCGCCGCCGACGGCCACGAACCCGTCCCACGGCCCCTGCGCCCGGGCGTACTCGGTGGCCTTGTTCATCGAGTCGTCCGTCGGCTCGACGTGCACGCCGTCGAACACCTCGGACTCGATGTCGTAGCGCTTGAGGTTGTCGGCCAGCCGCTGCGGGGCGCCGAGGGCGTTGACCCCCGGGTCCGTGACGATCAGCACCCGCCGGACGCCGTACTGGCTCAGCTCGAAGCCGACCTCGTCGATCGCCCCGGCGCCGAACTTCAGGGGCGGAGCACCCCAGGTGAAGATCGTCTCCTCGGTCAGTTCGGGGGTGGTCACGTGTACGAGCCCTCCGGCGCCTTGCGGAGCTCGCGGATCTGCTGGGCGTCGTGCCCGAAGACCATCGTCGCGTTGGTCTTCTCCTGGATCCCGCGGAGCTTCTCGACGGACTGGAACCACTGCTCGAGGTTGTTGACGATCGCCGCCGGCGCCGCGGGCGGACCGTAGCTCTCGCCCATGTAGACCGCGTCCGAGGTGAAGATCATCGTGCCCGAGTCGGGCAGGTCGACCTGCATGGACATGCAGCCGACGGTGTGGCCCGGGGCCTGGATGAGCTTCACGCCCGGCAGGATCTCGGTGTCGCCGGAGACGGTCTCCCAGTTCAGGCCCTCGTAGTCGGCCTTGAGGTGGGCGCCGTTGAAGTCGCCCTCGAAGTTCAGGGCGAACTCCTTCTCCTTGTCCGAGCAGATCAGCTTCGCGTTGGTGTTCTTGAACATCTGCGCGTTGCCGGCGTGGTCGAAGTGCAGGTGCGAGAGCACCACGTAGTCGATCTCGTCGAGCCCGACGCCCATCTTGTTCAGCTGGGCGTCGAGGTACTCGTCGTCGGCGACCTTGTCGTAGGGGAAGAACTCCTGCAGCCCGGTGGGCTTCCACCGGGTCTCCCAGTCACTCGGACAGCTGGTGTCCCACAGCACCTTGCCCTCGTCCGTCTCGACGAGCACGCAGTGCGTGGGCACCTCGACCCAGTTGATCGAATTGTCCTTCTGACCGCGGGGCATGATGCTCACCCCGGGCTTGAGCAGCAGGAACGTGAGGTCGGCGTGCATCGCCCCGCACGGGATGATGCTGAGCTTGTTCGCAGTGGCCATCGTGGTCCCTTCGGCACTGGAGGGTCGCGCGCGTCACACGCACGATTCCCCCGGAACCGTGGCATGTGGCATGCCACTCGTCAACGCATGGCGATGTCCCGATCGGTCAGTCCTGCTGCGGGCCCGACTCGGTCCAGTCGAGGTCGATGTCGACCGCGGCCAGCCCCGGGCCGAGGTCCGCCCCGGCCTCCTGCGCGATCAGCAGCTCCGCGGTGTGCCGGATGTGCTCGCGCATCGCCTTCGCCGCGCCCTCGGCGTCCCCCGCCTCGATCAGGTCGAGGATCGCGCGGTGCTCGGCCACGATGTCGTCGAGACTGCGGGACTCGCGGGCCGTCGACACGCCGCGGCGCAGCACCATGTCGCGCAGCCCGTCGACGAACGCGGCCAGCCGCGCGTTGCCCGAGGCCTCGAGCAGGACCCGGTGGAAGCGCCGGTCGTGCTCGAACATCGTGAACTCGTCGTCGGCCTTCGCGGCCTTCTCCATGTGCGCGAACGTCCGGCGCAGCTCGCGCCGGTGGTTCCCGTCCAGCCGGGTCACCGCGCGCCGGACCGCCGGCGGCTCCAGCAGCAGCCGCAGCGCGAAGACCTCCTCCAGGTCGTGCAGCGAGGTGAGCAGGATCCGGACGCCGCGGTTGCGCTCGAAACGCACCATGCCCTGCTGCGCGAGCTTGATCAGCGCCTCACGGACGGGTGTGCGCGAGACCCCCAGCTGGGTCGCGAGGTTCTGCACCGAGTGCAGGCTGCCGGGCGCCAGCTCTCCGGTGATCACCGCGGCGCGGAGCGACGCGAGCACCTGCGCGTTGACGCTCGCGGTCTCGGGGAGCTGCTTCATCCGGTGCCACCCTGCACCGGGGCGAGAGTGGCATGCGACACGTCACCGGTCAATCGGACCCGCGGGGTCCCGCGGTGGCGGAACCGGGCGGCCCCGGCCCGACACCGCACGGACGTCCGATCTTCCCGGGGTGTCCGCACCGGGCCGGCGTCGCCCACTTGATAACGTCCTCCGGCGCAGGTCCAGCAGCGAGGCCCGCGGTCCCCCGTAGACCGAGACCCGCTGGACAGGTAACCATGCCCGACGACCTCGATCCGTCGCGCCCGGACGAGGCCTCTCGAGAGTCCGAGCTGCGCGAACGCGTCGAGCAGCTCGAGACCGCACTGCGCAGCCGCCCCACCATCGAACAGGCCAAGGGCATGATCATGGTGGTGCACCGCTGCGACGACGAGCAGGCCTTCCGGGTGCTGATCGCCGTCTCCCAGAGCTCCAACCGGAAGCTGCGCGAGGTCGCCGCCGAGATCGTCACGGCGCTGCCGGCGGACGAGCCGCTCCCGGCGGACATCGCCGCCGCCTTCGACAACGAGGTACGCAGGCTGAGGACGGCCGGACACGCCGCACTAGATTCCTGATCCGTGACCAGCGCGGCATCCGACCCCGTGTCCGAGACCTTCGACCCCGCGGCCTGGGCCGCGGTGCCGGGGTTCTCGTTCACCGACATCACCTACCACCGGGCGGTGGACTGCGGGGTGGTGCGGATCGCGTTCGACCGCCCCGAGGTCCGCAACGCCTTCCGCCCGCACACCGTCGACGAGCTCTACACCGCCCTGGAGCACGCCCGCACCAGCGCCGACGTCGGCTGCGTGCTGCTCACCGGGAACGGGCCGTCCCCGCGGGACGGCGGGTGGGCGTTCTGTTCCGGCGGCGACCAGCGCATCCGCGGCCGCACCGGCTACCAGTACGCCTCCGGCGAGACCGCCGACACCGTCGACGCCGGCCGCGCCGGGCGGCTGCACATCCTGGAGTGCCAGCGGCTGATCCGGTTCATGCCCAAGCCGGTGATCGCCGTGGTCAACGGGTGGGCCGCCGGCGGCGGACACTCCCTGCACGCGGTCGCCGACCTGACGTTGGCCTCGGCCGAGCACGCCCGGTTCAAGCAGACCGACGCCGACGTCGGCTCCTTCGACGGCGGCTACGGCTCGGCCTACCTGGCCCGGCAGGTCGGCCAGAAGTTCGCCCGGGAGATCTTCTTCCTCGGCCGCACCTACACCGCCGAGCAGATGCACCACATGGGCGCGGTCAACGCCGTCTACCCCCACGCCTCGCTGGAGGCCGAGGCCCTGCAGTGGGGCCGGGAGATCCTCGGCAAGTCCCCGCAGGCCCAGCGCATGCTCAAGTACGCCTTCAACCTCGCCGACGACGGCCTGGTCGGCCAGCAGCTCTTCGCCGGCGAGGCCACCCGGCTGGCCTACATGACCGACGAAGCCGTCGAAGGCCGGGACGCGTTCCTGCAGAAGCGGGACCCGGACTGGTCGCCCTACCCCTGGCACTACTAGGCGCTCGAGGACTGAGCGAACGGCGCTCTCGCTCACTAGGTATGAGCGACAGCGCCGGTCGCTCATGTGCCCGGTGAGTGCTCCGGCACCACTCGCCGCGCACGGGCCCGGAGGGCGGGCGGGTGGGATCCTGGGGATCATGCGTCCCCTGCACGCGCTCCCCCTCGACGGATCCCCCGACGCGCTCGACGCGCTCGTCCGCGCCCTCGACGCCGCGCTCGACGGGACCGGTCCGGCCGTGGTGCCGGGCGCGGCCGCAGCGCCGGCCCCCGAGGTGCCCGAGGAGGTCGCGGTCGTCATCACCACCTCCGGGTCCACGGGCACGCCCAAGCACGTGATGCTCAGCGCCGCGGCGCTCACCGCCTCGGCGCGGGCCACGGAGGCGCGGCTCGGCGGACCCGCCCGGTGGGTGCTCGCGCTGCCGGCGGAGCACGTCGCCGGGGTGCAGGTGGTGCTGCGCGCCCTGCTCGCCGGCGCCCCGCCCGTCGTGCAGGACCTGCGGGAGGGCTTCCGGCCGGCCGGGTTCGCCCGCGCCACCGGCCTGCTGCCGCACGGCACCCGCCGCTACACCAGCCTCGTGCCCACCCAGCTCGGCCGGATCCTCGACGAGGGCAGCGCCGCGATGTACGCGCTCGCGGGGTTCGACGCCGTGCTGATCGGCGGGGCGGCACTGGCCCCCGCCCTGCGCGAGCGGGCCGAGGAGGCCGGCATCCGCGTCGTCACCACCTACGGGATGAGCGAGATGTGCGGCGGGTGCGTCTACGACGGCGTGCCGCTCGACGGCGTGCGGGTCCGGCTCGGCGAGGACGGGCGGCTCTCGCTCGGCGGGCCGATGATCGCGGAGGGGTACCTCGGCGACCCGGAGCTGACCGCGGCCTCCTTCGTCGACGGCATGTTCCTGACCGGTGACCTGGGCCGGTGGGACGGCGACCGGCTCACCGTCCTCGGCCGTGCCGACGACGTGATCGTCACCGGCGGGGAGAAGGTCGCGCCGGCGGCGGTGGAGCGGGTCCTCGCGGCGCAGCCGGGCGTGGGCGCGGTGTGCGTGGTGGGTGTGCCGGACCCCGAATGGGGGCAGGCGGTCGTGGCCGCGGTCGTCCCGACCGGGGCCGGGCCGGACGTCGAGGCGCTCCGCGCGGCCGTCCGCGAGGCGGAGGGGCGGGCCGCCGTCCCCCGACGGGTGCGCCTGCTGCCCGAGCTCCCGCTGCGGGGCGTGGGGAAACCCGACCGGAACGCGATCGCCGCCCTGCTCGCCTAACCCGGATCGGGCAGAGACCGCCCGAAGTGGTGACGGATGGTGACACCCCATGGTGGTGCTCACTCTCCGTTGATTGACGACTACGCCGTCATCCGATTGCCTGCATTCCCACACGGCACATCTTCACCTGCCGTCACAGGAATCACATGGGGCACGGGGAGCACGGATGCGGATGAGGTGGCGCGCGGGCCTGGTCGTGGCCGCGGCGACGGCGCTCGCGGCCGGCGGGGTCGCGCCGGCGGGCGCGAGCGGGGGCGGCTCGGCCACGACCTGGACGGCGGACCTGGCCGCGGGGGAGGCCGCGGGGGTCACCGCCGGCGGCGACGGCGTGCGGCTCGACCCGGCGACGGCCTTCACCGCCCCCCTCGAACAGGGCGGGGCGACCGAGGCGGCCGCGCCCGCCGGGGTGGTGCCGACCGGGCTGCTCACGCTCGCCCCGCAGGAGCTGGGCCGCCCCACCACCCGGGTCGACTCGCTGGTCGACGGCGACCTGCCGCCCGGGACCACGGCGTCCGTCGACGTCCGCGGGCGCACCGCCACGGGCGGCTGGACCGAGTGGATCCCGGCGACGGCCTCGGGCGCGGACTCCGGGAGCGTCACGCTGCCGGGCGCGACCTCCGAGGTGCAGGGCCGGCTCGTGCTGACCGGCACCCCCGAGGGCACCGCGCCGACCGTCCGCGGTGTCACCCTCACCGCGGCCCCCGCACCGGCCACCGAGGGCGGGCGCGACCTGACGGAGGGCGCGCCGTTCAGCGCCAACGTCTTCGCCACCCGCGAGGGGCTCGTCGGCGGCACGACGTCCAACGGGCACGTGATCACCGAGCGGGACCACTTCGTGGCACTGCCCTCGCGGCGGGCCCTGTCGCCGCGGGACACCAGCGACTACTCGGTGCGGGTGTGCGCCCCCAACGGGCGGTGCGCCTTCGCGCCGGTGTGGGACGTCGGGCCGTGGAACACCCGCGACGACTACTGGAACCCGTCCGGCACGCGCCAGGAGTGGAGGGACCTGCCCCGGGGCGTGCCGCAGGCGCAGGCGGCCTTCCGGGACGGCTACAACGGCGGCAACGACCAGTTCGGCCGCAAGCTCGTGAACCCGGCCGGGATCGACCTCGCCGACGGCGTGTTCTGGGACGCGCTCGGGCTCAAGGACAACTCGCAGGTCCAGGTCGACTACCTGTGGACCGGGTCGGTGCGGCTGTCGAAGGTCGAGTCGGACTCCGAGGACGGGACCGCGTCGGTGCGGGCGGCGCCGTCGGACGACGCGGAGGTCGTCGGGGTCGCCGCGGACACCGCCGACGTGCCGGTGCAGTGCTCGACCGGCACCGGGTCGGACGCGTGGCTGCGGATCGGCGACGGCCAGTTCCTCAGCGCCGCCGTGCTGCCGGCGGTGGAGGACGTGCCGGCGTGCGACGACGCGGACGCCGGGGACGGCGCGGGGGACGACGCGGGTGCCGGGGACGACCCGGGTGCCGGCGACGCTGCGGCTCCGGCGGTCGGCGGACCGGGGGCGGGCGCCGGCGCAGCCGACCCGGGCGAGGCCTCGGTTCCGGCGGCGCAGGACGCGGCGAGCGCCGAGGTCGGCGGTTCGGCCGCGGTGCGGGCGGGCGCCTCGACCGTGAACGGCGACCCCCTCGCCGGCCCCACGGCCGCCACGGCGCCGACGGCCGCCGCGGCACCGTCCCGCGCTACACCGTCCGCCGGTGCGCCTTCTACGGCTGCACCGTCCCCTGCTGCACCGTCCGCCGCGGCATCCGCGGCCGTCCCGTCCGCGGCGTCCCCGGCGGCCACCTCGTCCGCCGCGTCCCCGACCGCTCCCTCCGCCGTGTCCGGCCCGGGCTCCGAGGCGCCCCGCCCGACGTCCTCCGGCGGCGGCTAGATTCGACGCGTGGCCACGCTGGCGCAGTGGGTCGAGGGTGCTCGGCCGCGGACCCTCCCGACCGCCGTCTCCCCCGTCCTGGTGGGCACCGGGGCCGCGATCGGCTCGGGCACCGTCGAGATCGGCCGCGCGGTCCTCGCGCTGCTCGTCTCGGTCGCCCTGGTGATCGGGGTGAACTTCGCCAACGACTACTCGGACGGCATCCGCGGGACGGACGACGAGCGCGTCGGGCCGCTGCGGCTCGTCGGTTCGAAGCTCGCGAGCCCGGTCGCGGTCCGCAACGCCGCACTCGTCTGCTTCGCGATCGCGGCGCTGGCCGGGTTGACCCTGGTCTCGCTGAGCCGGACCTGGTGGATGATCGCGGTGGGCGCGGTGTGCATCGCGGGCGCCTGGTTCTACACCGGCGGCAAGCGGCCCTACGGCTACGCAGGGCTGGGCGAGGTCGCCGTCTTCGTCTTCTTCGGGCTGGTCGGCGTACTCGGCACGGTCGTGACCCAGAGCGGGCCGCCCGGGGCGCTGGCGATCGTGGGCGCGGTGGGCGTCGGCCTGCTGTCCTGCGCCGTGCTGGTCGCGAACAACCTGCGCGACATCGCCGGCGACGAGGTCGTGGGCAAGCGGACCCTCGCCGTCGCCCTGGGGGACCACGAGACCCGCCGACTCTACGCGGCGCTGGTGCTGCTGCCCTTCCTGCTCACCCTCGGGATGGCGATCCGCAGCTGGCCGGTGCTGCTCGCCCTGCTCGCCCTGCCGCTCGCCGTCGGGCCGGTGCGGCGGGTCATGGCCGGCGTCGAGGGCCGCAAGCTCATCCGCGTGCTGCGCGACACCGGCCTGCTGCTGCTGGCCTGGTCAGCGGGGACCGGGATCGGCCTCGCCCTCGGCCTGGTGGTCTGAGGGCGGCGCACCCGGCTCGTCGGCCTCGGCCCGGTCGGCCCGGTCGGCCCCGTCGGCCGCCTCGTCGCCGCGCAGGCGGGCGCGCAGCGCCTCCCGCTGGGCTCCGCGGCGCTGCCGCGACTCCGCGAGCGCGAGGTCCAGCCGGGCGCGCAGGCCGCGGAACAGGACCAGTGACAACGGCAGCGCCACGACCAGCGCGATGAGCACCGCGAGCAGCACCGGGACGCCCGCCAGGGCCAGCAGGGCGGCGATGACCGCGACCAGCCCCAAGCGCGCGACCGTGTAGAGGCCGACCGTCGCCGCGAGGCCCGGGGCCTTCCCCGGGCCCGGCCCGGCCGGGGGCTGCGGGTCGGTGTCGAGGTCGCCGTCGGTTCCGGGGCGTGTCGCCATGCCGTCGAGGGTACGACCGCGGCGGCCTTGACCGTTCGCCGCTCCGGGCCCGCCGACCGGCCGCGCCGGGCGCCCTCCACACGCCGTCGTCACGCCCGCGGTGGCACCGTGGGAACGGGCGGAGGGATCCGGCCGGGCGCGGAACCGCAGCTCAGGCGGCTCACATCCGCCGCTCAGGCCCCTCTCAGGTGGCCTCCACGACGCTGACCGGGTCGAGCCCCTCTGTCCGCTTTGCCCTTTAAGAGCCCTTTACCTCCGCCCAACCGTTCGAGTACCCGGGGTCCCCGGTGTCACGATGGCCCGGTAATCGACGATGCGGAGGCTTCGGATGTCTGCTCCGACCCAGAACTCGAACGAGCGCCTGCTCACCCCCGGTGAGGTCGCCGCCCTGTTCCGTGTCGACCCCAAGACCGTGACCCGTTGGGCCTCGGCCGGCCGGATCGGCTCGATCCGGACCCCAGGTGGCCACCGCCGCTTCCGGGAGTCCGAGGTACGCGGGATGCTCGCGGACCTCACCAGCGAGGCCACGATCGGCACCCAGCGCCACTGACGCGACCCTGCCGCCGGCGCCCGCCGGTGGCTCCCCGGTCCGCGGATCCGGGCCGGCCTCCCGCCCACCCGGATCCGCGCTCCCCGGCACGACCGTCCGCTCCCCCGTCGAGTGGGCTTTACCCGGGCATTGCCCTCCGCGCCGGTACGCTCGGTACCGGAGGTGGTTGGTGATGCTGTACCTCATCGTGTTCGCCGTCGCGGCCGTCATCGCGCTGCTGTTGTGGCGGGCGATGAGCGGCGACCGAGCCGACGTCCCGCGCGGCACCGGCACGGCAGGACCCGCGGCGCCGCCGCGGCGGACCCGGGCCACGGGGCCGGACGACGATCCCGATTTCCTGCGCAGTCTCGACGAGACGATGCGCCGCGGCGACGATCCCCCGCCGCCCGCGAAGGACTGATCCGGCCGCACCGGCCGGTGGAGTTCAGCCGAGACCTCGGCAGGGCGTTCACCGACCCCGACGAGCTCCCGGACGGCCGCTGACCCATGCGCGAACGGCGCTCTCGCTCACATCCAGTGAGTGAGAGCGCCGTTCGTGCAGCGGGGGGTCAGGAGGCGTGCGCGGCCACCCCCGGCTCAGCTCGGGAAGCCGTCGGCCACCGAGGCCGCGAGCTCCAGCAGCGCCAGGCGGGTCGGCGGCGACAGGCGCTCCAGGTCGACCTCCGCCCCCTCCTCGAGGTGCGGGTCGAACGGGATCTGCACCACCGCGCGGCAGCGGCCCGCGAAGTGCTGCGCCACCCGCTCCAGGTCCACCGCGCCCGCCTGCCGGTGCACGTTGTTGATCACGGCAACGGCGTTGCGCACCAGGTCCCCGTGGTCGTGCGCCTCCAGCCAGTCCATGGTCGCCGAGGCGCTGCGGGCGCCGTCGATCGACCCCGACGACACGATGATCAGCTGGTCGGCCACGCCCAGCACGCCGTACATCGCCGAGTGCATCAGGCCGGTCCCGCAGTCCGTGAGCACGATGTTGTAGAAGTGCTCGAGCAGCGTCACCGTGCGCCGGTAGTCGTCCTCGCTGAACGCCTCGGACACGGCCGGGTCCTGCTCGCTGGCCAGCACCTCCAGCCGCGAGGGCCCCTGCGAGGTGTAGGCCCGGACGTCCGTGTACCGGCGGATCCGCTGGGCGTCCCGCAGCAGGTGCCGCACGGTCGCGCTGGTCTCCAGCGGGATCTTCTGGCTGAGCGTGCCGCGGTCCGGGTTGGCGTCGACCGCGACGACCCGGTCGCCCCGCAGCGAGGCGAAGGTCGCGCCCAGGGTGGCGGTGATCGTCGTCTTGCCGACGCCGCCCTTGAGGCTCAGCGTCGCGATCTTGTGGCAGCCGAGCAGCGGCTGGTTGATCCGCGTGGTCAGCTCGCGCTCGCGGATGTCCTGCGGGCTCTCGCCGGGGTTGATCAGGCGGCCGGTCAGCAGGTAGAGGAAGCGCCGCCAGCCGGTGCGCGGGGGGCGCCGCTTGCCGGGCTTGAGCAGCCGCGCGGTGGAGAGGTCCGCGAGGTCCGCGTCGGAGTCCGCGCGCGCCTGCTGCGCCTCCTGCGCGGCGACGGCGCCGGGGTCCGTCCAGCGCCCGACGTCCCGGATCGGCCGGTTCGGGCCGGTGGGCGGGCCGAGCGGCATCCCGCGCGGGGGCGTGCGGCCCTCCTGGGGGACGACGCGGCGTTCCCGCGGCCGCTCCGCACCGGCGCGCTCACCGACAGGGCGTTCGCCGGCAGTGCGCTCGCCGGCAGTGCGCTCGCCGGCAGTGCGCTCGCCGGCAGTGCGCTCGCCGGCAGTGCGCTCGCCGGCAGTGCGCTCGTCGGCAGAACGCTCGCCAGCAGGGCGCTGCCCGGCCGTGCGCCACTGCGGTGGGGCAGGCGGAGGGCTCGCCTCTCCTCGCGGCTGGGCTCCGCGGTCACGGGGCTGGGCCGGAGCCGCTCCGTTCGGCGCTGCCGCCCGCGGGACGTCGCCGTTCCCGGAAGCCCCGTTCGGCAGGCTCCCGTTCGGCAGCCTCCCGTTCGTTGCGCTTCCGTTCGGGACGGGCTCGTGCCGGGTTGTCCCACCCGTCGCCCTCCCCCCGGGAGCGGCGCCCTCGGGCGGCGCACCGTGGGACGTGGTGCCGTGCGGCCCTCCGCTGGGCGCAGCGCCGTTCGGGGCCGCCGGGCGCTGCTCCGGGCCGGTGCGCTGGGCGGGCGGCTCGGGGCGCCGGGGCCCTGGGTACTCGCCCGGGTACTCGGCGGGGCGCTGCTCGGGCCCCTGCTCGGGGCGCGGCTCGGGGCTCTGCTCACGGTGCTGCTCACGGTGCTCGTGCCGCTGCCGGGGCTCGGCGTGCCGCCCCTCCCGCCCGCCCGGCGCCGGGTACGGCTCGACCTCGTCCAGCTCGCCCTCGAGCTCGAGCAGGTCGGAACCCCAGCCGGCGTCGTCGGGCACCACGCCCCACGTCTCGTCCCGGCGGGCGCCCAGTCCGGGATGCTGCGCGTGCGCGCCCCCCTGCGACCGCTCCTCCTGCGCCCTGTCCTGGTCGTCGGGGGCCTGCCGCTGGGAGCGCTGGGCGTTCTGCGCCCACCGCTCCCGGACGTAGCGGCCCACGGAACCGTCGGGGTACTCGTCGGGCCCGGTGTGACTCACGGTTGCCGACGGTAGTCGCGCGAACCGCGTCGGTCGAGGTGATGCAGCGCGGCTCGCCCGGTAGGGCGGCTGCCGACCATCCCGTTCAGCCCAGCCCCGCGTACGAGTGCAGGCCCGCCACCACCATGTTGATGAAGAACAGGTTGAAGATGATCGCGGCCAGGCCGAGGATGTTGATCCAGGCCGCGCCGACGTGCCGCCAACCCGCCGTGGCCCGGGCGTGCAGGTAGGCCGCGTAGATCACCCAGGCGACGAAGGCGACCGTCTCCTTCGGGTCCCAGCCCCAGAACCGGCCCCACGCGGCCTCGGCCCAGATCGCGCCGGCGATCACCGCGAAGGTGTACATCGGGAACGCGACGACGGTGACGCGGTACGCGAGCCGGTCCAGCACGTCCGCCTCGGGCAGCTTCGCCGTGAAGCCGGCCGGCTTCCCGGACCGCTTCATCAGGTACAGGATGCTCGCGACGCCCGGCACGACGAACAGCCCCGAGGCCAGCGTGACCGTGGTGACGTGCACGACCAGCCAGTACGACCGCAGCGCCGGCACCACGGGCGCGGCCTGCGCGTAGAGCACCGTGCCGGCCAGGAACATCAGGATCAGCACCGGGGCCAGCACGAAGACGCCGAGCTTGCGCAGCCCGCGGGTGCGCTTCGCGGTCCGCTGCAGGACGACCAGCCACGCCACCATCGCGGCCAGGCAGATCGCCGAGGTGAACTCGTACATGTTGCCGAGCGGCCACCGCTCGGTGGCCAGCCCGCGCAGCACGATCGACCCCAGGTGCAGCAGCACCGCCAGGATCGTCAGCGAGACGCCCATGCGGCCGAACCGGTCCGCCCGGGACCGGCCCGCCTTGCGGGCCGACACCGGGGGCGGCGGGACGTCGGCGTTCTCCTCGCCGACCACGCCGAGATCGGCGCTGCCCGTACCCCGGGCGCCGACGGCGGCGGGCTCGTGCGCGACCTTCTCGGGCACGGCCCCGCGCGTCCGGCTCGAGACGTACTCGACGGCGTGGAACACCATCGCGAGCACGTAGACCGTGAGCGCTCCCTTGAACAGCAGGTCGCTGTACTCGGAGAGCATCGGATCGACCGGCATCAGTCTCCACCGTCCTGTCTCGACGTCGCCGGTGCCGGCGCGCCTGTCGTCCCCGCTGTCGTTCCCGCCGCCGGGCCCAGCAGCTCCGCCCGCAGGCGGTCGAACTCCTCGCCGTAGCCCGCCCGGTCGGTCCGTGCCAGCCCGCCCAGCTCGACCCGGCTGCGCGCCCGGCCGTCCGGGTCCTCGCCCGCCGGCACCACGCGCACCCAGAACCGCCGCCGCTTGACCGACAGCGACAGCCCGAGCCCGAGCAGGACCAGGATCGCGAACACGAGCACCGTCAGCTGGCCCGGGTCGTGGCTGACCTGCAGCGCCACCCACTGGGTGACGTCGTCGAAGCGGACCTTCGTGCCGTCGTCGAGCGTGATCTCCTGGCCCGGGACCATGTTCTCCCGCGCGACCCGGACCAGCTCGCCGGAGTCGACCTTCGACTGGTCGACCGAGAAGATCGACTGGCCGCGGCCGTCGTCGAGGCCGAGGTCGCCGCGCATGACGTCGATCGCCGCCTCGGGCGCGAGCAGGTCGGGGAAGGTCGAGGTGACGACCTGCCCGCCGGAGCTGGTCGGCGCGAACAGGCCGGTGATCGCGATCGAGCTCCGCTGCCGGGTGGCGTCGTCCGCGATGCCCGGGCGCTCGAACTTGGTCGCGCCCTGGGACAGATAGGTCGTGGTGTCCACCGGCTGCCACTGGATCTCGCCGGTGCGCTGCTGCCCGTCCGGCCAGGTCACGGTGAAGCGCGGGGCGTAGCCGTGGTTCAGCAGGTAGACGCGCTCGCCGTCGAGGCGCAGCGGGTGGTTCACCGACAGCGTGTCCGCGCGCCAGGTCGCGGTGTCGCCGGCGCGGACGTCCTCGGCGGTCTGGTAGCCCAGCTCGGCGGTGTACTGCTCGGGCTGGCCGTTGGGCAGGTACTCGGCGGCGAAGGAGTCGACCCTGATGCAGAACGGGTCGAGCTCGGTGCCGTCGACGCGCAGCCCGGGGCGGAAGGAGTCGTAGCCGAGGATCGAGGTGTTGCAGAACTGGCTGCCGTTCGCCAGCACGATGACCTGGCCCTCGTAGCCGAAGAGCTTGCCGACGGCGATACCGACCAGCAGCCCGACCAGGCTGACGTGGAAGACCAGGTTGCCGGTCTCGCGCAGGAAGCCGCGCTCCGCCGAGACGCTGCGGCCGCCCGCCTCCTCCCGCTCGGCGCGGCGCCAGCCCTTCACCAGCCCGCGGACCCGCTCCAGGACCTCGTCCGGGGCGCCGTCGACGACGCCCTCGGCGTGGTGCGGCATCCGGGCCAGGTTCCGCGGGGTCGCGACCGGCTTCTGCCGCATCGCGCGCAGGTACTCGAGCGACCGCGGGGTGAGGCAGCCGACGAGCGAGATCATGAGCAGCAGGTAGATCGCCGCGAACCAGGGCGTCGCGAAGATCTCGAAGGCGCCGACCCCGTCCAGCAGCGGGGCGAGCCGCGGGTGGTCGGTGAAGTACTGGTCGACGAGCTGCTGGTTGAGCGACCGCTGCGGGAGCAGTGCGCCCGGCAGCGAGGCCAGGGCCAGCAGGAACAGCAGCACCAGAGCGGTGCGCATGCTGGTGAGGCCCCGCCAGGCGTTGCGCAGCAGGGCGAGGACGGCGCGCCCGCCGCCGGGCCGGCGGGGTGGCTGCGGGGGTGCCTCGGGCGGGGCGGGGGGCGCGGTGGGCGGGCTGCTCATCGGCGGTCACTCATGTCGGCGGCTCACAGGGCGGGGGTGAACCCGGAGACGGCGACCTGGAGCTGCGCGAGCAGGCTCCCCCACAGCCCGCTGACCAGCAGCGCGCCGACGGCGACCATCAGCACGCCGCCGGCGATCTGGATCGTGCGGGTGTGCCGGCGCAGCCAGCCCAGCGCGGAGACCGCGCGGGAGGCGCCGAGGGCGATGACGACGAACGGCAGGCCGAGCCCGGCGCAGTAGGCCAGGGTGAGCACGACCCCGCGCAGCGAGCCGCCGCCGGTGCCGGCCGCGACCGCGACCACGCCCGCCAGCGTCGGGCCGATGCAGGGCACCCAGCCGAGGCCGAACACCGCGCCCAGCAGCGGCGCACCCCACAGCCCGAGCCTGGGGACCCAGTGCACCCGGCGCTCGTTCTGCAGCAGGGGGATGAGGCCCACGAAGGCCAGTCCCATCACGATCATGACGATCCCGCCGACCCGCTGGAGGACGGCCTCGTTGCGCACCAGGACGTCGGCCAGCCAGACGACGCCGACCAGGATCGCGCCGAACACCACCGTGAACCCGGCGACGAACAGGGCCGCGGCACCGGCGACCCGGAACCGGCCGCGACGGTGCTCCCGCGCCTCCTCCCGGGTGACGGGCGGGGCGTCGGCGCCGACCAGCCCGGCCAGGTAGGCGAGATAGCCGGGGACCAGCGGGACCACGCACGGGGACGCGAAGCTCACCGCACCCGCGAGAACGGCGACCACCGCTGCGACGAGCAGCGGGCCGCTGACCGCGAGGGTGGTCGACGCATCCATCACAGGACAGGGTATGTGCTGTGGTCAGGCGCGGGGGCGCCGGGTTCTACAAGTCGTAGTGCAACGCCTCACGGCCCGCGTCGTGGATCCGAAGTGCGGTCAGGAGCCGGTGGTCGACGGGGCCGGTTCCTCGGCGGCGATCCGCTGGACCGTGCCCAGCAGGTCCGACGGGCGGATCTGGGTGAGGTAGACCGCCGCCACCCGGTGCTGCCGGTCGAGCACGATCGTCGACGGCACAACGTTGCGCGGGTAGCCGGACAGCGCGGCGAGCACCCGGCCGGGCTGGTCGAAGATCGAGTCGTAGGTCAGGCCGCGGTCGCGGACGAAGTCGCGGGCGGCGTCCCGGTCGTCCCGCACGTCGATGCCGAGCATCGCGACCCCGGCCGCCTCCGTCTGCTGCGCCACGAACTCCAGGTCGGGCGCCTCGGCCCGGCACGGACCGCACCACGAGCCCCAGATGTTGAGCACCACGACCTGGCCGGCGAAGTCCTGCAGGCCGACGGTCCGGCCCTCGTTCAGCAGCGACTCCCCCGACAGCTGCGGGACCACCCCGCGGGACTCCGGCGGGTCGTACAGGATCGTCGTCTGCCCGTTCGGCGCGACGAACGTGAACTCCTGCTGACCGCTCGCCACGGCGTCCTTGCTGGTGGAGCAGCCCGCGAGCACGAGCAGCCCCACCAGCAGCGGCAGCAGGCGTCTCATGCGCCCGTCGCCGTCGGGTCGCTGGACCCGGCCGGTTCGCCGTAGCGCAGCCCGGTCACGGTGGTGCCGGTGAACTCGACGCTGGTCAGCGAGGCCAGCGCGCACTGCCGCGAGCGCGGGTCGTGCCAGAGCCGCTGGCCCAGCAGGTAGCGCCGCAGGGTCCAGATCGGCAGCTGGTGGGACACGCACACGGCCTCGTGCCCCTCGGCCAGCGCGCGGGCGCGGTGCACGGCGCCGAACATCCGGTGCGCGATCCTGATGTACGGCTCGCCCCACGAGGGGGTGAACGGGTCCCGCATCAGCCGCCAGTTCGCGGGGTGGCGCAGGGCGCCGTCGCCGACGCCGAACCGCTTGCCCTCGAAGAGGTTGCCGGACTCGATCAGCCCGTCCTCGGTCACGATGTCCAGGCCGTGCGTCTTCGCGATCGGTGTGGCGGTCTCCTGCGCGCGCTGCAGCGGGGAGGCCACGACGGCGGCGAGGTCCGCGTCGGCCAGCGCCTCCGCGACCAGCTCGGCCTGCGCGCGGCCGTCGTCGGACAGCCGGAAGCCGGGCAGCCGGCCGTAGAGGATGCCCTCGGGGTTGTGCACCGCCCCGTGCCGCAGCAGGTGGACGACGGTCCGCGGCCCGCTCGGTTCCGGCGAGGTGCGGTCCCCGCCGGGGAAGGGGTCGGCGGGCACGGGGTCCCCGGGATCGGGGGTGGGCCGGACGGGAGTGCTCACGCCGGCTGCACCGCGGCGGCCGCCGCCCGCGCCGCGTCCGGCAGCGCCTTCTCGATCACGGCGAAGGTGTCGTCGTCGAGCGCGGCCGAGACGAACCAGGCCTCGAAGTTGCTGGGCGGCGCGTAGACCCCGCGCTCCAGCAGGGCGTGGAAGAACGGCGGGAAGCGCCAGGTCTGCGCGGCCTTCGCGGTGTCGTAGTCCACGACCTCCTCCTCGGTGAAGAAGATCGAGAACATGTTCCCGGCCGTCTGCACCCGGTGCGGGACCCCGGCCTCGCGAAGCGCGCCGCCGATCATCCCGACCAGGCGCTCGGCGTTGGCGTCGAGCGCGTCGTAGACGGCCTTGTCGGCCTGGCGCAGGGTGGCGAGCCCGGCGGCGACCGCGACGGGGTTCCCGGACAGCGTGCCCGCCTGGTACACCGGCCCGGCCGGGGCCAGGTACGCCATGTGCGCGGCCGGCCCGCCGAACGCCGCGGCCGGCAGCCCGCCCGACATGACCTTGCCGAAGGTGTAGAGGTCCCCGGCCACGCCCTCGAGCCCGAACCAGCCGGCGGGCGAGACGCGGAAGCCGGTCATCACCTCGTCGATCACCAGCAGGGCGCCGTGCTCGCGGGTGACCTCCCGCAGCCCCTGGTTGAAGCCGGGCCGCGGGGCGACCGCACCCATGTTGCCCGCCGCGGCCTCGGTGATCACGCAGGCGATCTCGCTGCCCCGCTCGGCGAAGACCTGCCTGACGGCCTCGAGGTCGTTGTACGGCAGGACGACGGTGTCCCCGGCCTGCGCCCCGGTCACGCCGGGGCTGGTGGGCAGGCCCAGCGTCGCGACGCCCGAACCGGCCTGGGCGAGCAGCGCGTCGACGTGGCCGTGGTAGCAGCCGGCGAACTTCACGACGACCGTGCGGCCAGTGATGCCGCGGGCCAGCCGGATCGCGCTCATCACGGCCTCGGTGCCCGAGTTCACCAGGCGCACCTGCTCGACCGGCGCGACCCGGTCGATGATCGCCTCGGCCAGCTCGATCTCGGCCGGGGTCGGGGCGCCGAAGGAGAGGCCGGACCCGGCGGCGGTCCGCACGGCGTCGACGACGGCGGGGTGCGCGTGCCCGAGGATCATCGGGCCCCACGAGGAGACCAGGTCGACGTAGCGGAGGCCGTCGGCGTCGGTCAGCCAGGGACCCTGCGCCGAGACCATGAAGCGGGGCGTGCCGCCGACCGAGGTGAACGCGCGGACCGGCGAGTTGACGCCGCCCGGGATCACCTCGGCGGCGCGGGCGAACAGGCCCGCGGAGACCTCGGGCGTGATCGGGGTGAAGGGGGCACTCACGAGCCCCAGTCTCACATCCGCGCCGTGATCCGGCCCGTGGGGTCAGCGCCGGGCGGCGAACCAGTTCGCGGACGGGCGCACGAACATCAGCACCACGCCGGCGACCGCGAGCACCACGGGCGCGATCACGAGCAACGACGAGGCGCCGCCGCCGCCCAGGTTGAGCAACAGGAACCCGCAGAACAGCACGGTGAGCGCGGTGACGGCGACGCGACCCCACGACCTGCCGGCGAAGGCCGCGACCGCGAGGCCCATGTAGACGAGCGCGAGCGCCGCGACCAGCGCGAGCAACAGCCGCACGGCCTGCAGGAACTGGTCGAAGGTGACGTTGTACTGGGTGAGCATCGCGTCGAGCCCGAGCTCCGGCGGGAACATGTCCTTGCTGATCGGCAGGAACAGCCCCAGGACGCCGAACACCAGGAACGGCACCGCGCTCAGCACCAGCAGGACGAGCGCGCCGACCATCGTGCCGGGCCGGCGGACCTGCCGCGGCTCGGCGTCCCCGGGCGGGGACGCCTCGGCGTACGGGCTGTAGGCGAACTGGCCGCCCGGGTACTGGCCGCTCTGATGCTGGCCGCCGTGCTGCCCGGCCTGCGGGTCGCCGCCGGGCGGGACCCCCTGGGCGCCGCCGTGCGGGTACGGGTTCTGCGGGTACTGCGCGTACTGACCCGTCGAGGGTCCGCTCGGGTAGTAGCGGGGTCCCTCACCCTGGTTGCCGGTGCTCACGGTGACCACGGTACCGGTCAGCCGCGGCGGTGGACGTCCTCCGACAGACGGACCACCGCCGTCACGAACTCGAGGACGACCCGCAGCAGGAGCAGCGCGAACACCGCGACCACGCCCCCGGCGACGAGCGCCGCGACGCCGAGCCCGAAGCCCCGCACGAAGAACCCGATCACGCCCGCGACGTAGCAGAGCGCGGTCAGCACGACGCCCACGACGTAGACGAACCTGACCACCGACGGCGTGGCGAACCGCTCGAAGTTCAGGTCGGTGAGGGCGGCGAGGACGCCGGGCTCCTGGGGGGTCCGCATGGGGTCAGTCCAGCAGACCCGCGACCTCGGTCGCCCAGTAGGTCAGCACCACGTCCGCGCCGGCGCGGCGCAGCGAGGTCAGCGTCTCGACGATCGTCCGCTCCCGCTCCAGCCAGCCCTGCGCGGCGGCGGCCTCGATCATCGCGTACTCGCCGGAGACCTGGTACGCGGCGACCGGCACGTCGGCGGTGTCGGCGACGGTCCGCAGCACGTCCAGGTACGGCAGCGCGGGCTTGACCATCACCATGTCCGCACCCTCCTCCAGATCGAGCGCGAGCTCGCGCATCGCCTCACGGAGGTTGGCGCCGTCCTGCTGGTAGGTCTTGCGGTCGCCCTTCAACTGGCTCTCGACGGCCTCGCGGAACGGCCCGTAGAAGGCGCTCGCGTACTTGGCGGTGTAGGCGAGGATGCCGGTGTCGGTGAACCCGGCCTCGTCGAGCGCCTCGCGGATCACGCCGACCTGGCCGTCCATCATCCCGCTGGGCCCCACGACGTGGGCCCCGGACTCGGCCTGCACCACGCCCATCCGCGCATAGATCTCGAGCGTGGAGTCGTTGTCGACGCGGCCCCGCTCGTCGACCACCCCGCAGTGCCCGTGGTCGGTGAACTCGTCCAGGCACAGGTCGGACATGAGCACCGTGGAGTCGCCCAGCTCGGCGCGCAGGTCCCGCAGCGCGACGTTGAGGATCCCCTCCGGGTCCGTCGCCCCGGACCCGACGGCGTCGTGGTGCTGGGGCACGCCGAACAGCATGATCCCGCCGACCCCCGCCTGCACGGCCTCGGTGGCCGCCTTGCGCAGGGTGTCCCGGGTGTGCTGGACGACGCCCGGCATCGACGAGATCGCCGCCGGCTCCGCGGCGCCCTCCTTCACGAACATCGGCAGGACCAGGTGCCGGGGCCGCAGCTCGGTCTCGGCCACCAGCCTGCGCAGCGCCGGGGTGGATCGCAGCCGGCGGGGACGCTGGGCGGGGTAGGCCATGGGGCCAGGGTACGACCGGCCTGGTAGGGGCGGTCGCGCGGCTCGGTGCCGTTGCCGGGCTCGGGCAACCTTCACGAACGGCACTCTCGTGCCGACCTACTGAACGAACGGCACTCTCGTACCGACCTACTGAGCGAACGGCACTCTCGTGCCGACCTACTGAGCGAACGGCACTCTCGTGCCGACCTACTGAACGAACGGCACCGAACCGCGCTCTCGTGCCGACCTACTGAGCGAGAGCACCGTTCGTTCGACCGGGGTGGGCGAGCGGCGGAAGATCGACAGTTGCTGCAGGTCGAGCAGGGGTGGCGCCGGGCGGAGCAGTGCACCGGCCCAGGCCCTCGCGGGGTGGGGTCGGTGACGGAGAGTGTCACCCGATACGGCATCCTGCGCGCGTGACCAAACCGGGACGCAGCGTCATCGCCCTCCTTCTCGATCGATCCAGCTCGCTCGGCCCGCTCCGCGACGACCTTCGCGCCGCGACCGCCGACCTCCTCGCGCACCAAGCCGGGCTGCCCGGTGAGGTCGAGGTCTACGTGACCACGACCGGGCGCCGCGCCCGCAAGCTGCGCGGCGGCATCCCGGCCGCCGACGCCGCCGTGCCGAAGCTGCGCGGCCGGGGCACCGAGGCCGTCCGCGACTCGTTGGGCGCCCTGGTCAGCGGCCTCGGCCGGTCGCTCGCCGGGATGCCGGAGCACGAGCGGCCCACCCGGGTGTTCGTGCTGGTCGTCACCGCCGGCGCCGACGAGGGCAGCGCCGCCTGGGGGCCGGACGAGCTGCGCGACCTCGTCGCCGCCCAGGAGCGGGACTACGCCTGGGAGGTCGTCACGGTCACCGTCGCCGAGCACGCCGGGCTCGCGCCGTGGGGTGCCGGGCACCGGTCGCTGGGTGTCGCGCCGCGGGGCGACTGCGTGCGTGCGGCGATGGCCGCCGCGTCCGCCTACATCGGCCGGGCCCGCGCCGCCGGACCGTGGGAGCCGGTCGCGGGGATCTCGCAGGAGGAGCGCTGGGCGGCGTACCCGCCGGACTTCCACGCGGTCCCGGAGCCCGAGGCCGCGGTCGAGGCGGTCGTCGACGCGCCTGTCGAGGCGCCGGTCGAGGCTGTCGACGCGCCGGTCGAGCCCACCGTCGAGCCCGCCGTCGAGGCCGCCGCGGTGGCCCCCGCTCCGGCCGTCCCGGCCGCTCCGGTCGACGACGCCCCCACCGAGGCGATCCCGGTCCTCACCGCGCAGCGCCTCGCCGAGGCCGACCGGGCCGCCGCGGCCGAGCGCCGCCGCTGGTGGGACCGCTTCCGCAGGCCCGCCATCGTCGGGTCCTGACGTCCGGGTCCGCGGGCGGGTCGCCCGCCCGCGGACCGCTCACGCCGAGGGCCGCGTCGGCCCGCGGGCGTTTGCGTCACGCGGAGGACAGCATCACGCCCGGCCCGGCGTCACCCGGGCAGCCGCACGCCGAGGGCTGCGGATGCCCGAGAGCACGCGCACCCGCGGGTCCTTGGCCGCCATCTCCTCGGCGAGCTCGCCCGGACGAGCGCCGGCACATGATCCCTCCGACGGGCACCGCATCGTCGCCCGGACGACGCTCACGTGTCTCTCGTACCAGCCGATCGTTCCGAGCGTGACAGGGACGTCGGGGCCGCAGCGCTGACGTCCCGCTCGGAACGATCTTGTCGCGAAGCCGACCCCTCCACGCTGCATGCGGATCCGCGGGCATTGCGAGCAGACCGGCCCCGTCGCACCCCCGCCCCGCAGGCGGATCCGCGAGCATTGCGACCAGAACCGCCCCGCCCACGCCCGCCCCCCGCACGCGGATCCGCGAGCATTGCGAGCAGAACCGCCCCGCCGCACCCCCACCCCGCACGCGGATCCGCGGCATTGCGAGCAGACCGGCCCCGTCCCACCCCCACCCACCCCTCGAACGCGGATCCGCGAGCATTGCAAAGGTCCCCGCAGAACCCCTGGACCAGCGGGAACGGGAGCCGCCCGAACCGGTCTCCGGAGCGGGCGAGCGACATCCTCACCCGATCGGGGCGCGAGTGTGCACGGCACGCGCCGAAGGACGGACCCGCTCGTTGAGCGGGGCATCCCCGGCACCGCCGCCCGGCCGCCGCTCCGCGCGCCTCGCGCCTCGCGCCTCGCGCACACCGCCGGCCGCTCGCACCCATCGCGGAACCTGTGTGCGAGCGGCCGACCCTGTGGGCGGGCCGAGAACGCCGGAGGGCCGCACCCCGGCGGGGTGCGGCCCTCCCGTGCGAGCGGGCGAGCGGGCTCAGCGACTCAGCGGCGCCGCGCCTTCACCTTCTTCGGCGGCGGCAGCGCGCCCTCGGCGCGGAGCTTGGCGGCGTGCGCGGCCAGGGCGTCGACCAAGGTGGGGACCCGGGCCTCCTCCGGCTGGACGTCGACGCGCAGGCCGAACTCCCGGGCCGTCTCCGCGGTGGCCGGGCCGATGCAGGCGACCAGCGTCCGGGCGTGCGGCTTGCCGGCGATGCCCACCAGGTTCCGGACGGTCGACGACGAGGTGAAGCACACCGCGTCGAACCCGCCGGTCTTGATGGCCTCGCGGATCGGCGCGGGCGGCGGGGCGGCCCGGACGGTCCGGTAGGCGGTGACGTCGTCGATCTCCCAGCCGCGCTCGGTGAGCCCGGCGGCGAGGGTCTCGGTGGCGATGTCCGCCCGCGGCAGCAGGACGCGGTCGACCGGGTCGAGGATGTCGTCGTGCGGCGGGAACAGCTCGAGCAGGCCCTCCGAGGTGGAGCTCTGCGCCTCGTTCACGTCCGGCACCAGCTCGGGCACGATGCCGAACTCGCGCACCTTCTCCGCGGTCGCCGTGCCGACGCAGGCGATCTTCACGCCGGAGAAGGCGCGCGCGTCGAGCCCGAACTCGGCGAACTTCTCCCAGATCGCGCGCACGGCGTTGGTCGAGGTGAACACGACCCAGGCGTACCGGCCGTCGACCAGGCCCTTGACCGCCCGCTCCATCTGCGTGGGCGAGCGCGGCGGCTCGACGGCGATGGTCGGGACCTCCTCGGGGATGGCCCCGTGCATCCGCAGCCGGTCGCTCATCACGCCGGCCTGGTCCTTGGTGCGCGGCACCAGCACGCGCCAGCCGTACAGCGCGCGGGACTCCCACCAGGACAGGTCGGCCCGGGAGGCGACCTCGGCGCCGACGGTGAGGACCAGCTGGCCCTCGAGCTCGGCGGCGTCGGAGGCCATCGACCCGATCGTCGTCGTGACGGTCTTCTGCGTGGACTCCGTGCCGTGCGCGGTGACGGCGACCGGGGTCTCGGTCGGGCGGCCCTGCGCGGTGAGCGCGGACGCGACCTCGGCGAGGTGCGCGGCGGCCGCCTGCAGCACGAGCGTGCCGGGCGCGCCGGCCAGCGCGGCCCAGTCGACGCCGGCCCGGACGTCCGCCTCGACGTGCGCGGACCCGAGCGGGACGCCCGCGTAGGCGGGGACGGCGGTGCCGGCCGGGACGCCGGGCACGACGTCGAACGCCACGCCCTCCGCGGCCACGGCGCGCGCCTCGGCCACCACGGCGTCGAGGGTCAGCGGGTCGCCGGCGACGAGGCGCACGACCGGTCGCCCGGCGCGGGCCTCGGCGAGGAGGTCGCCCGCGACGTCGGCGGGCTGCCCGACGGCCGGCCGGACCTCGGCGCCCTCGGCGACCAGCGCGAGGACGGCCTCGGGCACGTCCGGGTCGTTCACGACCAGCGGCGCGGAGGCGAGCACCTCCTTCGCGCGCACGGTCAGCAGGCCCGGATCACCGGGGCCGCTGCCCACGAAGGCGATCCGACCGGCGGTCGGCGGTGTGCGAGTCATTCTCCAGCTCCCGATCCAGCGGTTCCCGAGGCACCGCGCGCTGCCGGCCGCGGCAGGTCGTCGGCGCCCATGTCGAGCAGCTCGTGCGCGAGGGTCACCCCGAGCTTCTCGGCGTTCTCCATGTCTCCGGTGGCGGACGCACGCAGCAGCGCGCCGTCGGCCACCTCCCCGATCCCGACGACCGCGCGCAGCGACAGCCGGTCGACCACGCGGCCCGCGTCGTCGAGGTCCTCGACGACGTCCGCGTGCGCGGCCACCGGCGCGCTGCAGCCCGCCTCGAGGGCGGCGAGCACCGCGCGCTCGGCGGTGACCGCGGCGCGCACGCCCGCGTCGTCGAGCGTGGCGGCGAGGAACCGGGCCAGCTCCTCGTCCTCCGCCCGGCACTCGATCGCCAGCGCGCCCTGCGCGGGGGCGGGCAGCATCTGCAGGGGGTCGAGCAGCTCGCTGGCCTCCCCCACGCGACCGAGCCTGCGCAGCCCCGCGGCGGCGACGACGACGCCGTCGAGCTCACCCGAGGCCACCTTGCCGATCCGGGTGTCGACGTTGCCCCGGATCGGGACGACCTCCAGCCCCAGCCCGAGCGCGTGCAGCTGCACGGCCCGCCGCGGCGAGCCGGTGCCGATCCGCGACCCGGCGGACAGCTCGCCGAGCACCCGGCCCTCCCGGGCCACCAGCGCGTCGCGCGGGTCCTCGC
>NZ_BAABIC010000035.1:0-52234 GCF_039542425.1 Pseudonocardia yuanmonensis | reverse complement strand
CGGAGGCCCCGGCCGCCTCGGCGTCGCCGGCGGCGCCCGCCCGCCCGGCCCAGCCGGGTCAGTCGGGTCCCCGCCCGGGTCCGCGTCCCGGCCCGGCCCAGCCACAGCGCACCGCGCAGGGCGGCGGCCAGCAGGGCGGTGGTCAGCAGGGCGGTGGTCAGCAGGGCGGTGGCCAGCAGGGCGGCCAGCAGGGTGGCGAGCGGCAGGGCCCGCGTCCGGGCCCGCGTCCGGAGGCGCCGCGGCAGCAGCCTGCGGCTGCGTCGGGCGGCGCCGGCACGGTGCCCCCGCGCGCCCCGAAGCTCGGCCCGCGCCAGCCGCGTGTCGGCAACAACCCGTTCGGCGTCGGCTCCGGCGCCCGGCCGCGCCCCGCCGCGCCGCGTCCCGGCCCGCAGGGCCAGCAGGGTGGTCAGCAGGGCGGTGGCCAGCAGGGTGGTCAGCAGGGCGGCGCCCCGCGTCCCGGCCCCGGTGCCGGTGGCCCGCGGCCCCCGCAGCGGTCGGGTGAGCCCGGTCGCGGCGGCCCGCGCCCGAACCCGGGCAACATGCCCCCGCGTCCGAACCCCGGCATGATGCCCGCCCGCCCGGCGGGCGGCCGTCCCGCGCCCGGTGGGCGCGGCGGTCCCGGCGGCGGTCGTGGCGGTCCCGGTGGTCGTCCCGGCGGTCCGGGTGGTCGTCCCGGCGGCGGTGGCGGCGGTTTCCGTCCCGGCGGCGGCGGTGGTCCCGGCGGCGGCGGTGGCGGTGGCGGTGCTCCCGCGGGTGGCGGCTTCCGCGGTCGTCCCGGTGGCGGCGGCGGTCGTGGCCGCGGCGGCACGGCGGGTGCCTTCGGGCGTCCCGGCGGTCCGGCGCGCAAGGGCCGCAAGTCGAAGCGGCAGAAGCGCCAGGAGTTCGACTCGATGCAGGCCCCCTCGGTGGGCGGCGTCCGCCTGCCCAAGGGCCAGGGCGAGACGATCCGGCTGCCGCGCGGCGCGTCGCTGACGGACTTCGCGGACAAGATCGGCGCCAACCCGGCCTCGCTCGTCCAGGTGCTGTTCCACCTGGGCGAGATGGTCACGGCCACGGCGTCGGTCGCCGACGAGGTGCTCGAGCTCCTCGGCAACGAGATGAACTACAACGTCCAGGTCGTCAGCCCGGAGGAGGAGGACCGCGAGCTGCTCGACAGCTTCGACATCTCCTTCGGCGACGAGGGCGACGAGGAGGACTGGGTCGTCCGGCCGCCGGTCGTGACCATCATGGGTCACGTCGACCACGGTAAGACCCGGCTGCTGGACACGATCCGCAAGGCGAACGTCCGCGAGGGCGAGGCCGGCGGCATCACCCAGCACATCGGCGCCTACCAGGTGCAGACGGAGCTGGAGGGCGAGGAGCGCCCGATCACCTTCATCGACACCCCGGGTCACGAGGCGTTCACCGCCATGCGTGCCCGCGGGGCGAAGTCCACGGACATCGCGGTGATCGTGGTCGCGGCCGACGACGGCGTCATGCCGCAGACGGTCGAGGCGATCAACCACGCCCAGGCGGCCGACGTGCCGATCGTCGTCGCGGTCAACAAGATCGACGTCGAGGGCGCGAACCCGGCCAAGATCCGCCAGCAGCTGACCGAGTACAACCTGGTCGCGGAGGAGTACGGCGGCGACACGATGTTCGTCGACATCTCCGCGAAGCAGGGGACGAACATCGACCAGCTGCTCGAGGCGATCCTGCTCACCGCGGACGCCGCGCTCGACCTGCGGGCCAACCCGAACATGGAGGCCCAGGGCGTCACGATCGAGGGTCACCTCGACCGCGGCCGTGGTCCGGTGGCGACCGTGCTGGTCCAGCGCGGCACGCTGCGGGTCGGCGACTCGATCGTCGCGGGCGACGCCTCCGGGCGCGTCCGGCGGATGGTCGACGAGTACGGCGACGACGTCACCGAGGCGCTCCCGTCGCGTCCGGTGCAGGTCATCGGTCTGACCTCGGTCCCGGGTGCGGGCGACACGTTCCTCGTCGTGGACGAGGACCGGGTGGCCCGGCAGATCGCGGACCGGCGGCGGGCGCGCGAGCGCAACGCCGAGCTGGCCAGCCGCCGCAAGCGCGTGTCGCTTGAGGACCTCGACGCCGCGCTGAAGGAGACCAGCACCCTCAACCTGATCATCAAGGGTGACAACTCGGGTACCGTCGAGGCCCTCGAGGACGCCCTGATGAAGCTGGACGTGGGTGAGGACGTCGAGCTGCGGGTGATCCACCGTGGCGTCGGTGGCATCACCGAGGGCGACATCAACCTCGCCATCGCGGACAACGTCATCGTCATGGGCTTCAACGTCCGTGCCGAGGGCAAGGCCACGGAGCTGGCCAACCGCGAGGGCGTGGAGATCCGCTACTACTCGGTGATCTACCAGGCGATCGAGGAGATCGAGCAGGCCCTGAAGGGCATGCTCAAGCCGGAGTACGAGGAGGTCGAGCTCGGCCGCGCGGAGGTTCGCGAGGTCTTCAAGTCCTCCAAGTTCGGCACGATCGCCGGTTGCCTCGTGATGAGCGGGGAGATCCGCCGCAACGCCCGCGGGCGCCTGCTGCGGGACTCCGTGGTCATCGCGGACAACCTGCCGATCAGCTCGCTGCGCCGCTTCAAGGACGACGTGGTCGAGGTCCGCGAGGGCTTCGAGTGCGGTCTGACCCTGGGCAGCTACAGCGACATCAAGGTCGACGACGTGATCGAGACCTTCGAGATGCGGGAGAAGCCCCGGGCCTAGCGGCCCTGTCTGCCGGGGTCGGCCTGCGGTTGCGGGCCGACCCCGGCTTTCGGACCCGGTGGTCTTTCAAGCATGTACGTGGGAGCACTGGAGCTGGACGTCCTGCTCGGGGACGTCCACTCGCTCAAGCAGAAGCGCTCCGCCGTCCGGCCCGTGGTGGCCGAGCTGCGGCGGCGCTTCGCGGTGTCCGCCGCCGAGGCGGGTCACCTGGATCTGCACCGCCGTGCGCTGATCGGGGTGTCCTGTGTCGCCGCGGACCCCGGGCACGTCACCGAGGTGCTCGACTCCTGCGAGCGGCTCGTCGCCGCCCGCCCCGAGCTGGAACTGCTGTCCGCCCGGCACAGGATGCTGGGACCGGAGGATTGAACGGGGCGTGAGCGGCGACACCGGATGATCGGCCGTCGCCGCGCACGACCCGCAGGGAGGAGCGCGTCATGGTGGACCAGGCCCGCGCCCGCCGGCTGGCGAAGCGGATCTCGCAGATCGTGGCCGGGGCGCTGGAGCACGAGGTGAAGGACCCTCGCCTGGCGATGGTGACCATCACCGACACCCGGGTCACCGGTGACCTGCGCGAGGCCACCGTGTACTACACGGTGCTCGGCCGCACGGTCGACGAGGCGCCCGACACCATGGGGGCCGCCGCCGCGCTCGACAGCGCGAAGGGCGTGCTGCGCACGATGGTGGGCCGGCAGACCGGCATCCGGCACACACCGAGCCTGTCCTTCGTCGCCGACGAGGTCCCGGACGAGGCCCGCCGGATGGAGGAGCTGCTCGCCCGCACCCGCGCGTCGGACGAGGAGGTGGCCCGGCTGGCCGCCGGCGCCCGGCACGCCGGGGACGCCGACCCGTACCGTGCACCGCGCGAGCAGGACCCCTCCGAGGCCGGGGAGGAGTGAGCAGCCGGTGACCGCGCAGCCCCGCTTCGCGGCGTTGGGCCCGGACGACCGGGACGACGCCGACGCCGCGATCGACCGCGCGGTCGCCCGGGCGGTGGCCGAGGCCGCCGCCGCACTGCGGGACGCGGCGGAGGTCGTGGTCCTCGGGCACGTGTCGCCCGACGCCGACAGCCTCGGCAGCGCCCTCGCACTCGGCCTGGCGCTGCACCGGCGCGGGGTGTCCGTGCGGGTGTCCTTCGGCGTCCAGGGGGAGGACGAGCCCGCGCCCGAGTCGCTGCGCGCGCTCGATCCCGAGGGCCTGCTGGTGCCGGCCTCGGCCGTGCCGGAGGCGCCCGAGGTCGTGGTCGCGTGCGACACCGCCGACCAGCACCGGCTCGGCGTGCTCGCCGGCCGGGTGGACGCCGCCGGTTGCGCGATCCTCGTCGACCACCACGCGTCGAACCCCGGCTTCGGCACGATCCGGGTGCTCGATCCCCGGGCCGAGGCCACCGTGCTGCTCGTCCGGCGAATCCTCGCCGAGCTCGGCACCCCGCTCGACCCCGTGATCGGCCGGTGCCTCTACGCGGGGCTGGCCACGGACACCGTCGGCTTCCGCATCGGGGGGCCCGGTCCGCACCGGCTGGCCGCCGAGCTCGTCGAGGCCGGGGTGGAGGTCGAGCCGCTGATGCGCGAGCTCGTCGACTCGCACCCCTTCGCCTGGCTGGGCGCGCTGGGCGGCATCCTCGCCGGGGCCGAGCTGGAGCCCGGGGTGCCGGCCGGCCGCGGCACGGTGCACGCCACCGTGCCGCTCGACGTCGTCCGGCGCTTCCGGCCCGAGGAGGTCGAGAGCGTGGTCGACCACGTCCGCACCGCCGTCGAGGCCGAGGTGACCGTGGTGCTCAAGCAGGTCGCGGAGACCCGGTGGACCGTCTCGCTGCGCTCCCGGGGCGCGGTCGACGTCGCGGCGGTGGCCGTCGGGCTCGGCGGCGGCGGGCACCCGCGGGCCGCCGGCTTCACCCGCGACGGCACCCGGGACGAGGTCCTCGGCACGATCCGGGAGGCCCTGACCACCCGGGTACGTTCCGGACGAAGGTGATTCCTCACGTTCACCTCGTTCTCAGGGTCGGGTGCGTACCCTCGGGCCCGACGAGGAGGACGACTTGACCGCTGAGCCCGCCCTCCCCGCCCCGTCCACCCGCGTGGGTGGCGTGGCCGGGAGACTCCCGACCTGCCCTGCAGCATCCCCCGCAGCGCCGTTGACCAGCGGCGCACGGCGCGCCTTCCTGGCCGCGGCCGTGCGCAGCCCGGGCCAGATCGGCGCCGTGGCCCCGAGCTCGCCGAGGCTGGCCGACCTGCTGGCCTCGGTGGTCCCGACGCACGGCACCCCGACCGTCGTCGAGCTGGGGCCGGGCACGGGGTCCGTGTCCGCGGCGATCGCCGACCGGCTGCCCGCCGGCGCGCGGCACCTGGCCGTGGAGCTCGACCCGCGCCTCGCCGCCTACCTGCGGCGGACCCGCCCCGAACTGGAGGTGGTCGACGGCGACGCCGAGCACCTCACCGGCCTGCTCGCCACCCGCGCGGTCCCGGAGGTGGACGCGGTGGTCAGCGGGCTGCCCTGGTCGCTGTTCGGCGGGGCCACCCAGCGCCGCATCCTCGACCAGGTCGCCTCGGCGATCGGCCCGACCGGCGCCTTCGCGACCTTCGCCTACACCCACACCGCGCCGATGACCACGGCCCGGCGGTTCCGGCGACTGCTCTCCGAGGTGTTCGACGAGGTCGTGGTGAGCCGGACGGTCTGGCGCAACCTGCCCCCGGCCTACGCCTACGTCTGCCGCCGCCCCCGCCCCGCCTGATCCGCCGGTCCGGCCCCGCCCGCCTGATCCGCGCCGCCCCGCCTGATCCGCGCCGCCCGCCTGATCCGCGCCGCATCGGCACGGGAGCGCCGGGGACGGCGTGTGCGCTGTGAAACCATGAGTGCGTGAGTTCGTCCGATCACGAGGGGGTGCCCGCCCGGCAGGTCCTCCGGCTCGCGGCGCAGGCGTTGCCCGTGCTGGCCGCGGAGCCGCTGTACGTGCTGGTGGACACCGCCGTCGTCGGACGGCTGGGGGCGGTCCCGCTCGCCGGCCTCGCCGTCGCGGGCGTGCTGTTCGCGCAGGTCACCACCGCGCTCAACTTCCTGTCGTACGGCACCACCGCGCGCTCGGCGCGGCTTCACGGTGCGAACCGGCGGCCCGAGGCGGTCGTCGAGGGCGTGCAGGCCACGTGGGTGGCGCTCGCCGTCGGGCTGCTCGTGCTCGGGGTCGGCCAGCTGGTGGCGCGGCCGGTCGCGAACGCCCTGGGCGACGGCGGCGCGGTCGCCGACGCGGCCGTCGGCTGGTTGCGGATCGCGCTGTTCGGGGCGCCGCTCATCCTCGTCACGCTCGCCGGGAACGGCTGGATGCGCGGCGTGCAGGACACCGCGCGCCCGCTGCGCTACGTCCTGGCCGGCAACGGCCTGTCCGCCGTGCTCTGTCCGGTGCTGGTGCACGGGCTGGGGTGGGGTCTGGAGGGCTCGGCCGTGGCGAACGTGGCGGCGCAGGTCGTCGTCGCCGGGCTGTTCCTGGCCGCGCTGGCCCGGGAGAAGCGGGCGCACCCGGAGGTGTCGCTGCGGCCGCGGCCGGCGCTGATCCGCGCGCAGCTGTCCATGGGCCGCGACCTGATCCTGCGCACCGCCGGGTTCCAGGTCTGCTTCCTCTCGGCCACGGCGGTGGCGGCACGGTTCGGGGCGTCCTCCGTGGCCGCACACCAGGTGGTGCTGCAGCTGTGGAACTTCCAGGCCCTCGTGCTCGACGCCGTCGCCATCGCCGCGCAGGCCCTGGTCGGGGCGGCGCTGGGCGGCGGTGGGGCCGAACGCGCGAAGAGCGTGGCGGCGCAGGTGATCCGGTACGGGCTCGTCCTCGGCGTCGGGTTCGCGCTCCTCTTCGCGGCCCTCTACCCGGTGCTGCCGGGCGTGTTCACCGGAGATCGCGCCACTCTGGACACGATCCCGCAGGCCTGGTGGTTCTTCGTGGCCCTGCAGCCCGTGGCCGGTGTGGTGTTCGCGATCGACGGCGTGCTGCTCGGGGCCGGCGACGCCGCGTTCCTGCGCACCACGACGCTGCTCGCGGCCGTCGGCGGTTTCCTCCCGCTGATCTGGATCTCGCTCGTGGCCGGGTGGGGGCTGATCGGGATCTGGACCGGGCTGTCGCTGTTCATGCTGATCAGGTTCGTGGCGGTGGGCCTGCGGACGCGGTCGGGACGCTGGGCGGTGCCGGGTGCGGTGCTGGGTCCGGAGTCGAGCCGGCAGGCAGGCTGACCCGGAAGAGCGTGCCCGGCTCGCGCGGGACCACCTCGACCGTGCCGCCGAGCCGGCGCACGATCCGCGCGACGAGCGCCAGCCCGATCCCGCGGGGCCGGTCCGGGCGCACCTGTTTCGTGGAGAAGCCGTGCTCGAAGACGTCGTCCGCCGCCTCGGGCGGGATGCCCGGCCCGGAGTCGGCGACCTCCAGCACCCCGTCGGCGAGGTGCACCTCCACCCGCGGGTCGGCCGAGCCCTCCGCGGCGTCGAGGGCGTTGTCGACCAGGTTGCCGACGAGCGAGACGAGGTCGTCCGGGGCGAGCGGGAGCGGGTCCTCGGTCTCGTCCCGCACCGCGAAGGCGATCCCGCGCTCGCTCGCGGTCCAGGCCTTGTCGGTGAGCAGGGCGGCCAGCACCGGGTCGTGCACCGTGTCGAGCACCGGCCCGCGCGCCCGGTCGACGGCGGCGGTGCCGGCCCGCAGCGCGTCGTCCGTGTCGCCGAGCTGCACGAGGGTGAGCACGGTCTGCATCCGGTTGGCGAACTCGTGGGCCTGACCGGCGAGCGCGCGGGCCCGGTCCCGCGCGGCGTCGCGCTCGCGGAGCACCCCGGCCAGCTCGGTGCGGTCCCGCAGGGTGACCACGCGGGTGCCGTCGCCCGCCCGGGGTCCGGCCGCGGTGCGGGAGAGCAGCAGGACGCGCTCGCCGGCCAGCGTGAGGGTGTCGCGCACGTCCTCCACACCGCCCGTGGCCAGCCGGGTGACCGCCCGCAGCGCGGGGTCCACACCCAGCTCGACCAGTCGCCGTCCCTCCACCGGTTCGTCGGGGGAGAAGCCGAGCAGGCGGCGTGCCTCGGCGTTCAGCACGACGACCCGGCCGTCCCGGTCCAGCACCATCAGGCCCTCGCGGACGGCCCGCAGGACGGCGTCGTGGTGGGTGTAGGCAGCGGCGATCTCCTCGGGCTCCAGGCCGAGCGTCTGCCGGCGCACACGGCGGGCCAGCAGCCAGGCGAGGAAGGCGCCCAGCGCCACCGCGGCCGCGGCGACGGCGAGGATCCAGGGCAGCTCGCGCGCCACCAGCGCGCTGATCCGGGTCTCCAGCACGCCCACGGACACCAGCCCGACGATCTGACCCCGGTCCGTCACCGGCACCACCGTGCGCACCGACGGTCCGAGGGTGCCGGGATAGTGCTCCGTGTAGGCGTGCCCGGCGCGGGCCTCGGCGATGGACCCGACGTACACCCCGCCGATCCGGTCCGGCTCGGCGTGGGTGTACCGCACGCCGTCGGGCGTCATGATCACGACGAAGGCGGTGCCGGTCGCGACCCGCACCCGCTCGGCGACGGGCTGCAGGGTCCGGGAGACGACGAGCGGGTCGCCGCCCGCCCGCACCGCCGCCACGACCCCGGGGTCCCCGGCCACGGACTGCGCGGTCGCCAGGGTGAGCCGCCCGGCCGCCGCGGACTCGAGCTCGCGGGCCCCGAACACCCCCAACGCCGCGACCCCGCCGACGGTCACCAGCACCGTGACGAGCTGCAGCAGGAGCAGCCGGCCGACGAGGCGGGAACCGCGGCGGGGTCGGGGGGACACGCCGGTGATTGTGCTACCGGACGGACTCGTGGGTCTCGCCGTCGCGCTCGGCCGCACGCTCCGCGGGCGACAGGGTCTTCCCGGTGCTGGTGACCCGGCCCGTGCGCTCGCCGGCGACCTCGTAGGCGCTCCCGGAGCCGGCACCGGCCCCCACGGCGGCGGGCTCCTTCGACAGCTCGTCCGTGTCGGTCTCCTCCTGGGCGCGCGAGCCGTGCTCGAGCTCCATGGCCTCGTCGACCAGCGACGGGTCGTCGAGCACCGCCTTGAGCCGCTCGCGGTCGAGCTCGCCGTTCCACCGGGCGATGACCAGGGTGGCCACGACGTTGCCGATGCAGTTGGTCAGCGCCCGGCCCTCGCTCATCACGCGGTCGATGCCGATGATCAGCGCGATGCCGACGGCGATCGCCTCGGCGGAGAAGAACTGGCCGCCGAAGGCCTGCAGGGACGCGGCCAGGGTGACCAGGCCGGCGCCGGTGATGCCCGCGGCGCCCTTCGACGTCAGCACCATCAGCAGGGCGAGGCCGATCTGCACGCCGATCGGCAGGGACTCGTTGCCCGCCTGGATGATGAACAGCGCGCCCAGGGTCAGGTAGATGCAGGTGCCGTCGAGGTTGAACGAGTAGCCGGTCGGGATGACCAGGCCGACGGTCTGCTTCGACGCGCCCGCCGCCTCCAGCTTGGTGAGCAGGCGCGGCAGCACGGACTCGGACGACGAGGTGCCGACGATGATCAGCAGCTCGTCCTTGATCAACCGGATGACCTTGAAGATGTTGAACCCGGCCCACCAGGACACGAGCCCGAGCACCGCGACGATGAAGAACGCGCAGGTGCCCCAGAAGACGCCCATCAGCTTGACGAGGTTGGTCAGCGACGAGGCGCCGAACTGCGCGACCGTGTAGGCCATGCCGCCGAACGCGGCGACCGGCGCGGCCCACATGATCAGCTTGATGATGCCGAAGATGACCTTCGAGATCGTCTCGATCGAGCCGACGACCCGCTTGCGCAGCGGCGGCGCCAGCAGCGACACCGAGCAGGCGGTGAGGATCGCCAGCACGAGGACACGGAGGACCTCGTTCTCCACGAACGGGCCGAGGAAGCTCGTCGGGAGCAGGTCGTTGAGGATGAAGCCGGTGAACCCGGCGTCCTGGGCGCCCTGGTCGACCTGCTTGGCGGCCGACGCCAGCGCGCTCTCGGACGGCGTGCCGCTGAAGCCCGCGCCCGGTGCGAAGACGTTGGCCGCGAGCAGGCCGATGGTCAGCGCGACGACCGTCGCGACCAGGAAGTAGAACAGCGCCTTGAGTGCCAGCCCGCCGGCGCGGGCCAGGTTGCCGATCGAGGCGATGCCCACCACGACGGTGCAGAAGATGACCGGGGCCACGATCACCTTGATCATCTGGATGAAGCCGTCGGCCAGCCACTTCGCGCCCTTGGCGCTGTCGGGCGCGACGAGCCCGAACACCACGCCGAGGACGATGCCGACGATGACCCAGAACCAGAGCTGGGTGTAGAGGCGCTTGCGGGGTGCCGCTTCGGTTGCTGTCACGTGTCGTCCTCCTCGACGTCCGGTGCCTGGAGCACGCTAGGAACGTGACTGGCGCCATGTCAGGGCGTGCGCGTCCATAATTGGGGGGACCTTGAGGTTCCGCAGGACGGGGCGAACCGGGTGAGAGCACTTCTGGTCGAGGACGACACCGTCCTCGGTGGCGCGATGGCGAGGGCGCTCGGCGCCGCGGGCTTCCGGGTGCGGCACGTGACCAGCGGGGCCGAGGCGCTCGCGGCCGTGCGCGAGTCCGAACCGGACGTCGTGCTCCTCGACATGGGGCTGCCGGACCGGGACGGGATCGGGGTGTGCCGCGGCATCCGGGAGGTCTCGCGGGTGCCGATCCTGGCGGTCACCGGGCGCGGTGCGGTGGAGGCGCGGGTCAGCGGGCTGCGCAACGGGGCGGACGACTACATCGTCAAGCCGTTCCTCGTCGAGGAGCTGCTCGCCCGGATCGACGCCGTGCTCCGGCGCACCCGCGGGCTCGGGGTCGCGCCGGCCGTCGTCGCCGGGGACGTCGAGATCGACCTCGCCCGTCGTGCCGTCACCGTCGCGGGCGCCGAGGTCGGGTTGGCGCGCAAGGAGTTCGACCTGCTCGCGGCGCTCGCGCGCCGGGAGGGCGCCGTCGTCGCGCGGGACGAGCTGCTCGACGAGGTGTGGGGGACCAGCGACCCCTCCGCACGGCGCACGCTGGAGGCGCACGTCGCGCTGGTGCGGTCGAAGCTGGGCCGGCCCGAGGTGATCGTGACGGCACGCGGCGTCGGGTACCGGCTCGGCAGGTAGGGTCGCCGGTCGTGCCCAGGGCCGACTCCACCCGCTCCGTCCCCGCACCCGGTCTCGTGATCGTCGACAAGCCCGGCGGGCTCACGTCGCACGACGTGGTCGCCCGGCTGCGGCGCATCCTGCGCACTCGGAAGGTCGGTCACGCCGGCACGCTCGACCCGATGGCCACCGGCGTGCTGGTGTGCGGCGTCGAGCGGGGCACGAAGCTGCTCGGGCACCTGGCCCTCGACACCAAGGCGTACACCGCGACGATCCGGCTCGGCGCCTCGACGACGACGGACGACGCCGAGGGCGAGATCGTCACGGCGGCCGACGCGTCCGGTGTGGACGACGCGGCGGTCGCGGCGGGCATGGCGGCGCTGACGGGGGAGATCCTGCAGGTCCCGTCGTCGGTCAGCGCGATCAAGATCGACGGGAAGCGGGCCTACGCCCGGGTCCGCGCGGGGGAGACCGTGGAGATCCCGGCCCGGCCGGTGACCGTCGCGGAGTTCGGACTGCTCGAGCGCCGTGGTGCGGACCTCGACGTGACGGTGTCGTGCTCGTCGGGCACCTACGTGCGGGCGCTGGCCCGGGACCTGGGCGCCGCGCTGGGCGTCGGCGCGCACCTCACGGCGCTGCGGCGCACCCGGGTCGGTCCGTTCGACCTGACCCACGCGCGCACGCTGGAGGAGCTGGAGGCCGCGCCCGGGCTGTCGCTCGACCTCGCCGGTGCGGTGGCGACCGCGTTCCCACGCCGGGACGTCGACGCCGGCGGCGCCACGGACGTCTCGCACGGCAAGCGGCTGCCCGCCGCAGGCCTGACCGGCACCTACGGCGTCTTCGCGCCGGATGGCCGGGTGCTCGCCCTGATGGCCGACTCCGGGGGAGCGGCGAAACCGCTCGTGGTGCTCGCCCCGGCGGGGTCGTGAGCAGGCGGGTTCCGTAGGGTGGCGATCGTGGAGCGGTGGCGTGGACTCGAGGCCGTGCCGTCGGGGTGGGGCCGCAGCGTCGTGACCATCGGGGTCTTCGACGGCGTGCACCGCGGGCACCGGCAGCTGATCGAGCGGGCGGTCGCCCGGGGCCGGGAGCGCGGCCTGCGCAGCGTCGTCGTCACCTTCGACCCGCACCCCGCCGAGCTGGTCCGCCCGGGCTCGCACCCGGCCGCGCTGACCACCCTCGAGCGCCGCGCCGACCTGGTCGAGGAGGCGGGGGCGGACGCGTTCTGCGTCATCCCGTTCACCAACGAGCTGGCGCACATGAAGCCCGCGGAGTTCGCGCACGAGGTGCTGGTCGACACCCTGCACGCCGCGGTCGTGGTGGTGGGCACCAACTTCACCTTCGGGTACAAGGCCGCCGGCGACATCCGCACCCTGCGCGAGCTGGGCGTCCGGTTCGGCTTCCAGGTCGAGGCCCTCGACCTGATCACGGACGACGGGGTCACCTTCTCCTCCACCTACATCCGCTCGTGCATCGACGCGGGCGACATGGAGGCCGCCGCCGCCGCGCTCGGCCGGCTGCACCGGGTCGACGGCGTGGTGGTGCACGGCGACAAGCGCGGCCGCGAGCTGGGCTTCCCGACCGCCAACGTCGCCTGCGCCGTCCACACCGCCCTGCCCGCCGACGGCGTGTACGCGGGCTGGTTCCTGCTGGGCGAGCGCCGGCTGCCCGCGGCGATCTCCGTCGGCTCCAACCCGACCTTCTCCGGCAAGGTCCGCACCGTCGAGGCCTACGTGCTCGACGTCAACGAGGACTTCTACGGCCACGAGGTCGGCATCGAGTTCGCGCACCGGCTGCGCGGGCAGGAGCGGTTCGACGGGATCGACCCGCTCATCGAGCAGATGAACGCCGACGTGGAGCGGACGCGGGAGCTGCTGGGGGCGTGAGGGGCTTCGGGCTCGCGGCGGGGGCCCGCGGGCTCGGGCAGCGGGTCGGCTGACACCCGGGCAGCGGGTCGGCTGACACCTCTCGGGTCGGTCGGGGGGTCGGCCGGCCCCTTCCCGGAGCGGCTCAGCCCGGTGGTGGTCTGCGCACAAGTCGTCGGGCGGCACACCCGATGGCGGGCTACGCACCCGTGGTCGGGGTGGCACACCCGGTGGTGGGCGGCACACCCGGTGGTGGGCGGCACACCCGGTGGTGGGCGGCACACCCGTGGTGGCTGGCTCCCACATCCGGAAGGTCGGTCCCACACCCCGTCGACCGGTTGTGCAGCGCTTCGTCGGGTGTGCCGGCTGCTCGGAACGCGGGGGTCGGGGCAGTGTCCCGCGGACATCTCCCGTGCTCGCATTCCGCTGCTCGCATCCCACTGACATCTACCGTGCCTCTGCATCAGCGTGCGCGGTCGGGCGGGCTCGTCGGCACTCCCGCGAGCACCCGGCCGCGGGCTCGCACACCCATCCACCCCGTGACACACCCGGTCGACGGCGTGTACGGCGACTTCCATGGTGTGCCGCGCCGGTCGGGCGGGTGTGGAGCGACCGATCGGGTGTGGCAGGTCGGGTGGGCGCGGTTCCCGGTGCCGACTTCTCCCGTTCCGCCCCGGGAAGGGGCGTCCACCTGCCAGCATCCGGGTGTGGAGATCGAGAGGCTCGCCGCCAACCGGGAGCGACAGCGGGCGCTCTACGGGACCCCGCTCGCCGAGCGGGTGCACCGGATGCTGCGGGTCCTGGGGACCACGCAGGGCGCTCTCGCCGCGACGCTCGGGATGAGCCCGGCGATGCTGTCGCAACTGGTCAGCGCCAAGCGCGTGAAGATCGGCGACCCGGCCGTCCTCGCCCGGCTGCTCCTGCTCGACGGGCGGTGCGCGGCCGGGCCGGTCGCCCCGGAGGACGTTCCCGCCCTGCTCGACGAGGTGCGCACCGCGTCCCCGGAATGGGCCGCACTGCTCGCCCGGCCGGTCGAGGCGAGCCACGACACGTCCACCACACCCGTGCGCCCGCCATCCCGACGGCACCCGTCCACGACCCGTGCCCCGATCCCCGCCGTCCACCCCGCCGTCCACCCCGCCGTCCACCCCGGCGGCGACGCCGGCACGGAGCCGCGGCCCGTCCGGCCGGCCCCGCGCCCCGATCCCCGACGCGATCCCGCCCTGCTCGCGGCCGAGGCGCTGCGCCGGGTGGCCGGGCCCGCACAGCTGGTCGCCGCGGCGGCGACCCTCGCCGCGACCTTCCCGGAGCTCGCCGCGCTGCTGCGCCGCGCCGCCGCCGCCCGCTGAGCGGGTACGATCGTCGTCGACGCCCGGCGGAACCCCCACCCGGCACTCCCGCCACGCCGTCCCCACCCGTCCTGACCGGCGACGATCGCCGGGTACCCGGAGGCGGGACCGGCCGCGCTGGTAGCCTCTGCGATGGGTCCGGCTGCAGTCCGTGGCGGCCGCGACCAGCTTCCCGCCCCGACGCGGTCGCCCACCACGGCGAGCGCGTGGCCCGGGCGCGGGCCCCACGGACGTCACCACACGAAGGAGCACCACCGCAGTGGCACTCACCGCCGCAGAGAAGAAGACGATCCTCGACGAGTACGGCGTCCACGAGGGCGACACCGGCTCGCCGGAGGCGCAGGTCGCGCTGCTCACCAAGCGCATCAGCGACCTGACGGAGCACCTCAAGCAGCACAAGCACGACCACCACTCGCGCCGCGGCCTGCTCCTCATGGTCGGCCGCCGCCGCCGCCTGCTGAAGTACCTGGCGTCGGTCGACGTGCAGCGCTACCGCTCGCTGATCGAGCGGCTGGGTCTGCGCCGCTGAGCCGCTCCGGGGCCGGGCCGGCGTGAGCTGCCCCGGTGCCCGGGTGCAGAACTGAACACGACACCGCCACCGCGCCCCAGATCCGCCGGTCCTCGGTAGTGGCCCCCGGAAGGACGAGACGTCCGGGAGCTTCGATCGAAGACCGGCTCCGCGGAGGATCCCGGCGGGGTGGCGCTCTCAGAAGGAGAGACACCACTTCATGACCGACCCCAACGTCACGGTCGACGACGGCGTGCACGAGAGCACCGCCGTCCTCGACAACGGCTCGTTCGGCACCCGGACGGTCCGTTTCGAGACCGGTCGGCTGGCCCGCCAGGCCGCCGGCTCCGTCGTCGCGTATTTGGACGACGAGACCATGCTGCTGTCCGCCACCACGGCGTCGAAGCAGCCCAAGGAGCACTTCGACTTCTTCCCGCTCACGGTGGACGTCGAGGAGCGCATGTACGCCGCGGGCCGCATCCCCGGCTCGTTCTTCCGCCGTGAGGGCCGCCCCGGCACGGACGCGATCCTCACCTGCCGGCTCATCGACCGGCCGCTGCGCCCGTCGTTCGTCGACGGCCTGCGCAACGAGATCCAGATCGTCGTCACGGTGATGTCGCTGCACCCGCAGGACCCGTACGACGTCGTGGCGATCAACGCCGCGTCCGCCTCGACCCAGCTCGCCGGCCTGCCCTTCTCGGGCCCGATCGGCGGCGTGCGCGTCGCGCTGATCGACGGCCGGTGGGTGGCCTTCCCGACCTGGGACCAGCTCGAGCGCGCGGTGTTCGACATGGTCGTCGCGGGCCGCATCGTGGGCGACGACGTCGCGATCATGATGGTCGAGGCCGAGGCCACCGAGAAGACGATCGAGCTGGTCGGCGGCGGCGAGTCCGCGCCGACCGAGGAGGTCGTCGCGGCGGGTCTGGAGGCGGCCAAGCCGTTCATCCGCACCCTGTGCGTGGCCCAGCAGCAGCTGGCCGACGCCGCCGCGAAGCCCACGGGCGACTACCCGACGTACCCGGCCTACCAGGCCGACGCGTACGAGGCCGTCGAGCAGGCCGCCTCCGCGAAGCTCGCCGAGGCGCTGACCATCGCGGGCAAGCAGGAGCGCGAGTCCGCCACCGACGCGGTCAAGCTCGAGGTGCTCGAGTCCCTCGGCGGGCAGTTCGAGGGCCGCGAGAAGGAGCTGGGCGCCGCGTTCCGGTCGCTCAACAAGAAGCTGGTCCGCCAGCGGATCCTGCGCGACAAGGTCCGCATCGACGGCCGCGGGCTCACCGACATCCGGCCGCTCTCGGCCGAGGTCGAGGTCGTCCCGCGGGCGCACGGCTCGGCGCTGTTCGAGCGCGGCGAGACCCAGATCCTGGGCGTCACCACGCTCAACATGCTCCGCATGGAGCAGCAGATCGACTCGCTCGGCCCGGAGACGGCCAAGCGGTACCTGCACCACTACAACTTCCCGCCGTACTCGACCGGTGAGACCGGCCGGGTGGGCTCGCCGAAGCGCCGCGAGATCGGCCACGGCGCGCTGGCGGAGCGGGCGCTCGTCCCGGTCCTGCCCACGCGCGAGGAGTTCCCGTACGCGATCCGCCAGGTGTCCGAGGCGCTCGGCTCCAACGGCTCGACGTCGATGGGCTCGGTCTGTGCCTCCACGATGTCGCTGCTCAACGCCGGTGTGCCGCTGAAGGCGCCGGTCGCGGGCATCGCCATGGGCCTGGTGTCGGACGAGGTCGACGGGAAGATGTCCTACGTCGCCCTGACCGACATCCTGGGCGCCGAGGACGCGTTCGGCGACATGGACTTCAAGGTCGCCGGCACGGCCGAGTTCGTCACCGCGCTGCAGCTGGACACCAAGCTGGACGGCATCCCGTCCGAGGTCCTCGCGGCCGCGCTGAACCAGGCCAAGGACGCCCGCCTGACCATCCTCGAGGTGCTCGGCGAGGCGATCGACGGGCCGGACGAGATGAGCACCTACGCGCCGCGGGTCACCGCGATCAAGGTGCCCGTCGACAAGATCGGCGAGGTCATCGGCCCGAAGGGCAAGATGATCAACTCGATCACGGAGAAGACCGGCGCGGACATCTCCATCGAGGACGACGGCACGATCTACGTCGGTGCCGCCGACGGCCCCTCCGCGGAGGAGGCGATCGGCATGATCAACGCCATCGCCAACCCGCAGCTGCCGAAGATCGGCGAGCGGTTCCTGGGCACGGTCGTCAAGACCGCCGCCTTCGGCGCCTTCGTCTCGCTGGTCCCCGGCAAGGACGGCCTGGTCCACATCTCGAAGCTCGGCAACGGGAAGCGGATCGGCAAGGTCGAGGACGTCGTCAAGGTCGGCGACAAGATCCGCGTCGAGGTCACCGACATCGACAACCGCGGCAAGATCAGCCTCGTGCCGGTGCAGGAGGAGGCCGCGGGCGGGTCGGACGAGACCGCCCCGGCCGACGCGCCGGCGGAGGACACGGCCGAGCCGGCCGAGGTCTCCAGCTGAGCACTCGCGCAGCGGACGAACGGCACTCCCGTGCGGCGCACGGGAGTGCCGTTCGTGCCTCTCCGGACGGTGTCTCGCGCACCACGCTCCCGGGTGGGGTGCGCGTGCTCACCGAGCAGGTGCCCGGCGTGCGGTCCGTGGCGCTGGGCATCTGGATCGCCATCGGCTCCCGGGACGAGCGTCCGGAGCAGGCCGGCGCCGCACACTACCTCGAGCACCTGCTGTTCAAGGGCACCGGGCGGCGCACCGCGCAGGGCATCGCCGAGGAGATGGACGCGGTCGGCGGTGAGCTGAACGCGTTCACCGCCAAGGAGCACACCTGCTACTACGCGCACGTCCTCGACGAGGACCTGCCGCTGGCGCTCGACGTCCTCGCGGACGTCGTGACCAACGCCGAGCTCGCCCACACGGACGTCGAGCTGGAGCGCGGGGTCGTCCTCGAGGAGATCGCCATGCGCGACGACGACCCCGAGGACCTGCTCGGCGAGCTCTTCGACGAGACGATCTTCGCGGCGCACCCGCTCGGCCGGCCCGTGATCGGTTCCGAGGAGTCGATCCGCGGGATGAGCCGGGAGACGCTGCACGACTTCTGGCGCGGCGAGTACACGACGCCCCGCATGGTCGTCGCGGCCGCGGGCAACCTCGACCACGGGCACGTCGCCGACCTGGCGGCCAAGGCGCTGGGGGACGGCCCGGAGGTCGCCCCGGTCGGCCCGCGCCCGGCCGGGCGCGGTCGCCTGCCCGCCCGCAGGGCACTCGCGCTGCGGACGGACGACTCCGAGCAGGCGCACCTGATGCTCGGCGTGCCCGGGCTCGACCGGCACGACGAGCGGCGCCCCGTGCTCGCGGTGCTCAACGCCGCGCTCGGCGGTGGCCTGTCCTCGCGGCTGTTCCAGCAGGTCCGCGAGCAGCGGGGACTGGCCTACCAGGTGTACTCCGCGCAGACCTGCTACGCCGACGCCGGCACCTTCTCCGTCTACGCCGGGTGTGCGCCCGAGCGGCTCGGCGAGGTCGTCGCGGTCGTCCGGGACGTGCTGGCCGGCGTCGCGGCCGAGGGCCTCACGGATGTCGAGGTGGTGCGGGCGAAGGGTTCGCTGCGCGGCGGCACGGTGCTGGGGCTCGAGGACCCCTCCTCGCGGATGAACCGGCTCGGCCGCTCCGAGCTCGACCACGGGCGGCAGCGCAGCATCTCGGAGAGCCTCGCGCGGATCGACGCCGTCACTCCGGCCCAGGTCGCCGGGCTCGCCGCCGAGCTGCTCGCGCAGGAGCTCACCGCCGCCGTCGTCGGCCCCTACGACGCGGTCGACGACCTCCCCGCCGCCCTGCACGACCTGGCCTGAGACCCGCGAGTCGGCACTTCCGGGCATCCGAGCCGCACCCCCGGTAGCCCGGGACGTGCGACCCGTTGACCCGGGACCTCCGACGCATGGTGATCTCGGTAGGGTCGGCGCCGTGGTGACGGCGCTGGTCGCGGGACTGCTGATCCTGGTCGGCCTGGTGGGGATCGTCGTCCAGGTGCTGCCCGGGCTGATCGTGGTGCTGGCGGGCGTGGCGGTGTGGGCCGTCCCGCGCGGCGACGCCCTCGGCTGGTGGGTCCTCGGGATCGCCGGCGGGCTGCTGGTGCTCGGCTCGCTGGCGAAGTTCCTGGTGCCCGGCAAGCGGCTGCGGGACGCGGGCGTCCCCGGCCGCAGCCTGCTCGCGGGCGGTGCGCTGGGGGTCGTCGGCTTCTTCGTGATCCCGGTCGTCGGGCTGTTCGTCGGGTTCGTGCTCGGCGTCTACCTCGCCGAGCTGGCCCGCCTGCGCAGCTCCGGCAGGGCCTGGCCCTCGACGCGGCACGCGCTCTCGGCCGTCGGCTGGAGCATCCTCATCGAGCTGGCCGCGGGCCTGCTCATGGTCGCCGCCTGGATCACCGGCCTCGTCCTGGCCTGAACGCCGTGGCCAGGGGGTCAGCGGAAGTGCGCGGCCGGGGTGTGCCCGAAGTGCCGGCGGAAGGCGTCGACGTACCCGTTGAGCGACCCGTAGCCCACCCGCCGCGCCACCCCGGCGACCGGCAGCCCGTCGGCCAGCAGGGGGAGCGAGGCACGCAGGCGCACCTGGGTACGCCAGTCGGTGAACGTCATCCCGGTGCCCACGGCGAACGCCCGCCGCAGCGTGCTCACGCTCGTCCCCAGCTCGGCCGCCCAGTCCTCCAGCGACCGCGGATCCGCGGGCGTTGCGGACAGCCGCGCCGCGACGGCCCGGGCCCGCGGATCGGCCGGCAGCGGCACCGCGACGCCCGGGTCCGGCACCGCCGCGACGAGCCCGAAGAGCAGGGCGCGGGCCGAGGCCTCCACGGCCTGCAGCTGCGGCCCGGACAGCGCGAGAAGCAGCTCCCGCAGCAACGACCCGACCGGCACGACCGTCGGCCCGGCCCAGTCCAGCGGGCACGCGTGCGGCCAGACGTACAGGCAGTGCAGCGCCGACGGCGGCCGGTTGACGACGTCGTGCGGCGTGTGCGCCGGGAGCAACAGGGCCCGGGTCGGCGGCAGGACCCAGGTGCGCGAGCCGACCACCGCCGTCGTCAGGCCCTCGCTCACCCACGCGATCTGGTGCTGGCGGTGCCGGTGCACGCCCCAGGAGCCGGGCTCGCCGGGCGGGAACCGGCAGATCCACATGTCGTGCTCGGTGTCGCCCTCGTGGTCGTCGTAGGGCGGCGCCTCGACCGCGAGCGTCATGGCTGCTCCCTGGGGTGGGTTGAACGCTGAGCTGGTGTCGACCGGATCGAACTGAGGTTAGCCTCACCGACGCTGATCGACGACCCCGTGGAGACCGCGTGCGCCCCCGTTCCCTCCTGCTCGCCGCCGTGCTCGTGCTGGCGGCGGCCTGCTCGTCCACCCCGCCGGCCACCGCGCCGTCCGCCGCGCCGTCCGCGGCGCCGGCGTCCCCGGCCTTCCCGGTCTCGGTCGAGCACGAGTTCGGCACGACGACCGTGCCCGCGGCTCCGCAACGGGTGGTCAGCGCGGGGTACACCGAGCAGGACACCCTGCTCGCCCTCGGCGTCACGCCCGTCGCCGTGACCGACTGGTACGGCGACCAGCCCTACGCGACCTGGCCCTGGGCGAAGGACGAGCTGGGTCCGGCCACGCCGACGGTCCTCACCGCGAAGGACGGCCCGGACTACGAGAAGATCGCCGCCCAGCGTCCGGACCTGATCGTCGCGACCAACGCCGGACTCGACCGCGGGCAGTACGACCGGCTCGCCGCCATCGCCCCCACGGTCGCGCAGCCCGCGGGCGGCAGTGCCTGGTTCGCGCCGTGGGACGCGCAGGCCCGCCTGATCGGCGCCGCGGTCGGCGAGCCGGACGAGGCCGACGCCCTGGTCGACGGAATCAAGAAGCGCTTCGCCGACACCGCCGCGGCCCATCCCGCCTTCCGCGGCACCCCGGCGATCTTCCTGCAGGCCCCGTACTACGACGGCAGCGCGATCGCCTACCAGGACGGCCTCTCCACCGAGTTCCTCACCGACCTCGGGTTCACCGTGCCCGCCGAGATCGACCGGTTCGCGCCGGAGGGCGACTCGAGCCAGGCGTACATCCCGATCGAGAACCTCGGCGTGCTCAACGCCGGAAAGGTGCTGGTCTGGGCGACCGAGGACGCGTCGGCGCGCACCGAGCTCGAGGCGCAGCCGCTCTACCGCACGCTCACCCCGGTGCAGAACGGCAACCTCGTCTTCACCGACGCCACGCTGGCCGGCGCGATCTACTTCTCCAGCCCGTTGTCCCTGCCGTACGTGCTCGACCACCTCGTCCCGCTGCTCGACGCCGCGGTGGCCGGCAACCCGGAGACGAAGCCCGCGGCCTAGGCTCGGCGTCCGTGACTGCGATCCGGGTGGCGGTGCTGGGGGCGAAGGGGCGCATGGGCTCCGAGGCGTGCGCGGCGGTGCGCGCGGCGGAGGACATGGAGCTCGTGGCGGAGGTCGGCTCGGCGGACCCGATCTCCGCGGCCGACGGCGCCGACGTCGTCGTCGATCTGACCCGTCCGGACGTCGTCATGGACAACCTGGAGCACGTCCTGGGCCGCGGGCAGCACGCCGTGGTCGGGGTCTCGGGGTTCGACGCCGGGCGGCTCGACACGGTCCGCGGCTGGCTCGCCGACAGGCCGGGCCAGGGCGTGCTGATCGCGCCGAACTTCGGCGTCGGCGCCGTGCTGGCCATGCACTTCGCCGCGCAGGCCGCCCGGTTCTTCGAGTCGGCCGAGATCGTGGAGCTGCACCACGAGAAGAAGGCCGACGCCCCGTCCGGCACGGCCGCCCGCACGGCGTCGCTGATCGGCGAGGCGCGCGCGGCCGCCGGGCTCGGCCCGGTGCCCGACGCCACCACCAGCGACCCGCTCGGCGCCCGCGGCGCCGCGGTGGACGGGATCCACGTGCACGCCGTGCGGATGCCCGGGATGGTCGCCCACCAGGAGGTCATCCTCGGCGGGTCGGGGGAGGTCCTGACGATCCGGCACGACTCGATGAACCGGGCGTCGTTCATGCCGGGCGTGCTGATGGCGGTCCGCGCGGTGCCGAACCGGCCGGGCCTGACATTCGGCCTGGAGCCCCTGCTCGGGCTCTCCTAGCCGGACGGGCCCGGATCAGGCCAGCTCGAGGTCCAACGGGCCGCTGTGCCGGACCTCCCGCACGGTGCCGTCGCCCGTGTCGAGGGTCCGGACGGCGCCGTCGGCGGGCCAGCCCGCGCGCGTGTAGAAGGCGCGCGAGGCGGTGTCGGCCTCGGGCACCCAGGCCCGGCCGTGTTCGGAACCGGCCCGCCGCAGTGCCGCGCCGGCCGCGGCGAGCAGCCGTCCGCCGTGCCCGCGCCGGCCCCACCGCGGCTCGACGAGCAGCGCGCTGATCTCCGCGATCGTCAGGCCGTCCTGCCCGGCGTAGTGCGCGGCGGCGCAGAACCCCACCGTCCAGTCGCCCTCCAGCGCCACGAACACATGGAAGGGATCCCCGGCGGCGACGGCGTCCTGCCAGGCGTGCCGGGCGTCGTCGCTGGTCAGCCGGTCCAGGGCGGCGTCGGGGACGATCCCCGCATAGGCCACCCGCCAGGTCCCGGCCTGGATGCGGACGATCTCGTCGACGTCGGCGTCGACGGCCGGGCGGACCGAGGCGAGGGCCATGCCGACATTCGTACCGGGTGGCGGGGTGACGGCGGACACCGGCCGCAGGATTGGCCCGGCGCTCGCGGACATGGCAGCGTGGGGGAACGTGAACGATCGTCCGTCCGGCGCCCGGACGGCCTGGGTGGCGCTCTTCCACGTCTACCTGCTCTGGGGCTCGATCTACCTGCTCAACCGGCTGCTCATCACGCACGTGACGCCGCTGCTGGCCGGCGGGTTCCGGTTCCTGTCGGCGGGGGTCGCACTCGGCCTGATGGTCCTGGTCGTCTCGGGACCGCGCGGGCTGCGGATGAGCCGGCCGCAGCTGCTCACGACGATGCTCTCCGGGCTCCTGCTGCCGGCCTGGGGCAACGGACTGGTCGCCGTCGCGCAGACGCAGATCCCCTCGGGGCTCGCGGCGCTGCTGCTGGCCGTCGTGCCGCTCTACATCGCGGTGCTGCGCACGATCTTCGGTGACCGGCCCAGCGCCGCGACGCTGGTCGGGGTGCTGGTCGGCCTCGTCGGGCTGGGCGTGCTGGTGCTCGCGGGCCCCGGGTCCGGAGGCACCGCCGGGAGCGCCTGGTGGGGTCCGTGGCTGGTCGTCCTGGCCGGCCTGGGCTGGGCCTCGGGGACCTACGCGACGACCCGCCTGCCGGTCCCGCCCAACCCGTTCGCGCTGGCCACGGCGCAGATGGTCACCGGTGGCCTGATCATGGTCGCGGTCGGGGTCGCGACGGGCGGACGGGTCGACCTCGGCGCGCTGTCGGCGGGGACCTGGTGGGTCTGGGTGGCCGCCGCGCTCGCCACGCTGGGCGGGTTCAGCGCGTACGCGATCGCGCTGCGCGGGCTGCCGGTGTCCACCGTCGCGACCTACGCCTACGTCAACCCGGTGATCGCGGTCCTGCTCGGGGTCCTGCTGGTCGACGAGCGGTTCACGGCGCTCCAGGGCCTGGGCGGGGTGATCGTGCTCGTCGCCGTCGTCCTGGTGGTGCGGGCCGAGCGGCGGCCGGCCGGGGACCCGGACGAGCTCGCCGCCGAGCCCCTGCCCGACCGGCCGCCCGCCCGCTGAGGCCGGGGCGCTCCGCACGTCCGGAAAGTGTCGGTGCGGCCTGGCAGCATGCCCCTCGTGAGGACGATCTCGGCCGACGTCGCGCGCCGGACCGCGCTGGCGGCGCAGGGCTTCGCGGAGCCGCGGCCGTCGGGCCCGGTCACCCGGCGGCACCTGCAGCGTGTCCTCGGCCGGGTCCAGCTGCTGCAGCTCGACTCGGTGAACGTCGCCGTCCGGGCGCACTACATGCCGGTCTTCAGCCGGCTCGGCGCCTACCCGCACGACCTGCTCGACGGGGCGGCCTGGCAGCACACCGCGCGCCGCCCCCGGCTGATGGTCGAGTACTGGGCGCACGAGGCGAGCCTGCTGCCGGTGGAGGACTGGCCGCTGCTGCTGTCCGGGGCCAAGCGGCCGGGCTGGTGGCGGCACTACGCCCAGCTCGCCGACCGCGAGCCCGCCCTGGTGGACGACGTGCTGGCCGCGGTCAAGGAGCTCGGCCCGGTCGGGGCGGGCACCTTGGAGACGGCCCTGGGCGGGGCGGCGGGGAAGCCCCGCCCGCCGGGGGTGTCGTGGTGGGAGCGGTCGGACGTCAAGCGCATCTGCGAGTACCTGTTCGGCCTCGGTGCGCTCACCACGGGCACCCGGGTCAACTTCCAGCGCCTCTACGACCTCACCGAGCGGGTGCTGCCGCCCGCGGTGCTCGCCGCACATCCGATGGATCACGGCGAGGCGGCACGGGGGCTCGTGCGGCGGGCGGCCCGGGCGCTGGGGATCGCGACCGAGCCGGACCTGCGGGACTACTACCGTCTCGGGCCCGCGGAGAGCAGGCTCGCGGTGCAGGAGCTGGTCGAGGCGGGGGAGCTCGAGCCGGTCGCGGTGCGCGGCTGGCGGGCCCCGGCGTACCGGGCGCCGGGCGCGAGCGTGCCGCGGCGGGTCGAGGGGCGGGCGCTGCTCGCCCCGTTCGACCCGCTGATCTGGGAGCGCGAGCGCACCGAGCGGATCTTCGGCTTCCGGTACCGCATCGAGATCTACGTGCCCGAGCCGAAGCGCGAGTTCGGCTACTACGTCTTCCCGTTCCTGCTCGACGGCGAGCTGGTCGGCCGGGTGGACCTCAAGTCAGACCGGGCGGGCGGGGTCCTGCGGGTGCAGGCCGCGTTCGCCGAGCCGGGTGTCGCGGTGCCGCGGGTGGCGGCGGAGCTGGCCGCCGAGCTGCAGCACATGGCGGAGTGGCTCGGGCTCGAGGGCGTGGTCGTGGGGGAGCGGGGGAACCTGGCCGGGCCGCTGGCGATCGCCGTCGGGTGAGGCGTACGCCGACGGCGCGCCCGGATGCGTCCGGACGCGCCGTCGTCGCTCCCCTGTCGCTTCGCCCGTCACCGGGTTCGTCGCCAGGCCCGCGCCCGCCGGCCCCTCAGACCGCGGCGGTGGCGGCGCGGGTGATGTGGATGTCGCCGCTCCCGGTCCGGCCCGTCACGCGCAGCGGCGGGGCGCTCGCCGGGGCGACCCGGCCGACGTCGAGGTCGCTGCGCGCGCGTCCGGAGCCCGAGGTGAGGTCGAGCTCGGCGGCCACGCCCGAGTGCACTCCGACACGGATCGACCCCGAGCCGGTCGTGAGGTCGAAGCGGCCGGCGAAGGCGTCGGCCACGTCGACGTCCCCGGAGCCCGTCTTGAGCGTGAGGTCGGCGTGCACCTCGCCGAGCGAGACGTCGCCGGAGCCCGCCTTGACCGTGGTCGGGCCGGAGAGTGCGGCGGCCGAGATCCCGCCCGAGCCGGTGCGCAGCTTCGCCTCCGCACCGACGATCCCGAGCTCCACGCGGCCGGAGCCGGTGGTGACCTCGAGGGCGCCGGTGACCTCGTCGAGCCGGGCGTTGCCCGAGCCGGTGCGCACGGCGGACCAGCCGGAGCGGCCCGTCACCGTGACGTCCCCGGCGCCGGTGCGCACGGCGAGCCGGGAGCGCGCGGGCGCCCACACGGTCACCGCGAGCGGCACCACCCGCAGCGGCAGCTCCTGGGTGGAGCGCACCACCAGCCGCCGTGCGGCCTCGTTCCAGCCGATCTCGGCGGCACGGACCGCGGCGGCACCGGGGTCGCCCCCGACGTCGCCGGTCGCCGTGCCGAGCCAGTTGAGGATGCCGGTGATGCCCTGCTCCCACGGGCTGTCGGCGCCGGGCTCGTGGCGCACCTCGACGCGGACCTCGGTGGCCTCGTCGTTCAGCTCGATCCGCACCCGCCCGACGTCGATCGTGACCTCGAGCTCCGCGGGCTCCGCGCAGTCCCAGGCCTGCTGGCGCACCAGGTCCTCGTCCGGTCCGGTCATCGCGCTCACCCCTGTACCCATCCGCGGAGGCGCCCGTCGCCGCCGTCGTCGTCCCGGCCGCCGTGCGGGCCGTCGGGCCGCGGCCAGCCCCGGCCGCGCTGGTCCCACCGGCGCTGCCGGCCGGCGAGGGCGCCCTGGACCGCCTGGGAGACCCAGGAGTTCAGCGAGACGCCCTGCTGCGCCGCGGCCTGCTCGGCCTGCGCCTTGATCTGCTCGACGAGCCGGAGCGTGATCCGGCTGATGTCGCCGGCGTCGCCCGGGCCGGGCGGCGTGAACCGCGGCGGCTCGTGCTCGTGCTCCTCGGCGGCGCCGGAGACGGCCACGCGGACGTCCCGTCCGTCGAGGCGCACCTCGACGGTGCGGTCGCCGAGCGCCTCGGTGACCTCGGCGGCCAGGTCGGAGAGGGCGTTCATGACGGCCAGCCGGGCCGCGGGTTCGATCGCCGCGCCGAGGAGCGCGGCCGTGCGCTGGGTCTGCTCGTCGCCCGCGGCGGCGGCGGACGCGAGGTCCTCCCGCAGCTGCGCGACGTACTGGCCGATGTCCATGACGCCACTATGGCGTCACGGATGGCGTCACGCAACCGGCAGCCTGCTGTCACGCTGACGCCGGGCCGGTTCCGTCGGTTCCGCCGGTTACGCTGCCGACCATGCCGCAGACCGTCCCGCCGAAGGTCCAGCTCGTCGCCAAGACCGAGTTCCTCCCGCCGGCCGACGTGCCGTGGGAGACGGACGCGGACGGCGGGCAGGCGCTCGCCGAGTTCGCCGGCCGGGCCTGCTACCAGTCCTGGAGCAAGCCCAATCCACGCACCGCCACCAACGCGGGCTACCTGCGGCACATCCTCGAGGTCGGGCACCTGTCCGTGCTCGAGCACGGCACGGTCAGCTTCTACCTGACCGGGATCTCGCGCAGCCTCACGCACGAGCTGATCCGGCACCGGCACTTCTCGTACTCGCAGCTCTCGCAGCGGTACGTGCCCGAGCGGGACGCGGCGATGGTGGAGCCGGAGGTCATCGCGGACGACCCCGAGCTCCACCAGATGTTCCTCGACGCCGCCGAGGCCTCGGTGAAGGCCTACGAGCAGCTGCTCGAGGGCCTCGAGAAGCGGTTCGCGGACGTCCCGAACGCCACGCTGCGCCGTAAGCAGGCCCGGCAGGCCGCGCGGGCGATCCTGCCCAACGCCACCGAGACCCGGATCGTCGTGACCGGCAACTACCGGGCCTGGCGGCACTTCATCGGCATGCGCGCCACGGAGCACGCGGACGTCGAGATCCGCGCCCTGGCCATTGAGTGCCTGCGGCAGCTGCAGGCCGAGGTCCCCAACGTCTTCAGCGACTTCGACATCCAGAAGCTGGACGACGGGACCGAGATCGCCAGCAGCCCGTTCGTCACGGAGGGCTAGCGGAGCGCCGCCCGACCATCTGCACGGAGGGCTAGCGGAGCGCCGCCCGACCGTCGGCACGGAGGGCTAGCGGAGCGCCGCCCGACCGTCGGCACGGAAGGCCATCGGTACGGAAGGCCAGCGGAGCGCCGCGGCCGACCACCTGCCGGGCGCCCGGGGATCTCCGGCGATAGCGTGGCGGGCGTGAGTCTTGCGACCGACGAGCGCGCCGCCCTGTCCGACACCCTGGAGAAGCTCGGTCCCGACCGCCCGACGCTCTGCGAGGGCTGGACCACGCGGGACCTGCTCGCGCACCTGCTCGTCCGGGAGCGGCAGCCGTGGGCGGCGCCCGGGATCGTCGTCCCGGTTCTGCAGCCGCTCACACAGAAGGGCATGGCGGGCTACGCCGACGCCCCCTGGGAGTCGATGGTCGGCGAGCTGCGCGAGGGCGCGCCGCCGTGGTCGCCCTTCGGCATCGGCAAGGTCGACGAGCTCGCGAACGGCGCGGAGTTCTTCGTGCACCACGAGGACGCCCGCCGCGGCGAGCCGGGCTGGGAGCCCCGCGACTTCGACCGGGAGCGCGACGACCAGCTCTGGGCGCTCGCCACCCGCACGTCCCGCGTCATGCTGCGCCGCAGCCCCGTCGGCGTCGTGCTCCGCCGGCCGGAGGGCGCCGCGCACGTCGTGAAGACCGGCCCCGGCCTGGTCACCCTGGTCGGCGACCCGGGCGAGATCGTCCTGCACCTCTTCGGCCGCGATGCCGCCCGGGTGGAGGTCGAGGGCATCGCTTCCGACGTCGAGCTCTACAAGGGCGTGAGTCGGGGCCTGTAGCCGGTCGACTACGCAGCATTACGTATGGGATCCGTGCCGCTGCCTGCCTAACGTCCGGTGAGGACTCGAGGGCGAGGAGGCGGCCATGTCCCTTCCGCGATGGGGTGTGGCGGTACTCGGGGCCGTAACCTGCGCGCTCCTGCTGGCAGGGATCGCCGTGGCGGTGGTTCCCCGCTCTGCCGACCGGACGATCGACGCGCTTCCGTCGGGTGTACCAGAGGCGATCGAGCCTTCGACTCCGACCAGCACGGTGTTCCCGGAGGCCGCCGACCCGGAATCCGGTGCTTCGACCGGCCAGGCCGCTGCTCCGGGCGACGACACCGGCGCAGGCTCGACAACGGACGGGCCGGGCGCGACGACGGGCGGGTCGGGCGCGACGACGGGCGGGTCGGGCGCGACGACGGGCGGGTCGGGCGCGACGACGGGCGGGTCGGGCGCGACGACGGGCGGGTCGGGCGCGACGACGGGCGGGTCGGGCGCGACGACGGGCGCGACGACCGTCTCGCAACCCGGCCCCTCCGACGGCGTCACCACGACCCCCCGGACGACCTCGATGACCTCGAGGACCTCGACGACGTCGAGGTCCGCGCCTCCCGCAGCGGCGGCTCCTCCGGCGAACCCGCCCGCCGGCAAGCCACCCTCGCCGATCATGATCGATCCGATCAGCGCGCTGGGTGCGGACGAGGACGGTGTGCGGTCGGCCGTGGCGGGCCGGTGGAAGCTCTCCTTCACGGTGAAGGAGGGATCAGAGGAGGCCGGGAACTGCGTCTCGACCGGGTCCAGCCCGCAGATCTTCGCCGAGCTCGGGGGCCGCCCGCTGGCGGAGGGCAGCAGGGTGACCGTGTACATGAGGTGCGACGACCCGCCCCCGCCGGTCGGACAGCCGGGCAGCGGCACGAACGGGATCCAGACGGACGGGAACCCGACCGACGACACCTCGACCGACGACACCGGGGACACGCCGTCCGCCCCCAACGGGCCGAACCGGTGACCGCCACCGGCAGCCGGGACGTGCGGCCGTCCCCGCGACCCCGTCCGACCGGTCCGCCGGAGGCGGCGCAGACGCCGCCCGCCCGTGAGGAGGATCTTCCGCCGCCGATGACGGCGGAGGTCATCGCGACCCTCCCGAAGGTTTTCAAGGTGGCGGCGGCCGTCGTCGCGCCCACCACCCTGTTGACCGCGCTGCTGTTCTACTTCGGGCTGCTCGAGGTCCAAGGCATCTTCCGCTGGCTGGGCGTGTCCTACACCGTCTTCGACCTCGGCCTGCAGGACTACCTGATCCGCAGCGCCGACGGGCTCTTCGTGCCGGTGGTGGTCGGAGCGGCGGCGGTCGCGGTCGGGGTGTGGGCACTCCGCATCGCCGATGCCGTCATCGAGGGTGACCGCGGGGCGCGGTTCGTCAGGGTCGCGACCCCGTGCCTCGCGGTCGTGGGTGCCGCGGCCCTCGTCTGGGCCGTGATCGGTCTTCTCGATCCCTCGACTTTCCACGAGGCCCCGGTCCTGCCCGGTCTGCTCCTCGTGCTCGGCACCCTGCTCGTCGCCTATGCCGCACGCCTGCTGCGGAAGCTGCACACGCCGCGCCCTGACGTCGGGCCCGCGCTGATCGTCATCGAGTGGTCGGCGATCTTCGCGATCGTGAGCGTGGGTCTGTTCTGGGCCGTCGGGAATTACGCGGTCCAGGTCGGGATCACGCGGGGTCAGCAGATCGCCGCGGCCCTGCCCAACACACCGGACGCCGTCGTCTACAGCGAGAAGCCGCTCGCGCTGACGGTCCCGGGCGTGACGATGTCGAGGTGCACCGAGCCCGAGAGTGCCTTCACCGTCCGCTACACCGGGCTCAAGCTCGTCCTCCGGTCCGCCGACCAGATCCTCCTGCTGCCCAGGGACTGGACGCACGAGACGGGCACGGCGGTCCTGTTGAACCGGACCGACCCCATCCGTCTCGAGTTCGCCGCGCCCGGCACTGCTCAGGTCGGCGGGTGCTGACGGGGGCCGGGTACCGTCACCCCCATGAGCCGCTCCTCCGCGCAGGCCCTGCCCCCGGGTCGCCCGTTCGGCCAGGTGCTGACGGCGATGGTCACGCCCTTCGACGCCGACGGGGCGCTGGACCTGGCGAAGGCGGAGGAGCTGGCCACGCATCTCGTCGACCTGGGCAACGACGGGCTGGTCGTCAACGGCACCACGGGCGAGGGGCCCACGACCACCGACAAGGAGAAGTCCGAGCTGGTCCGGGCCGTGGTGAGCGCGGTGGGCGACCGGGCGACGATCGTGGCCGGCGCCGGCACCTACGACACCGCGCACAGCGTCCACCTCGCCCGCGAGGCGGAGAAGGCGGGGGCGCACGGGCTGCTCGTCGTCACGCCCTACTACTCGCGGCCCCCGCAGAACGGGCTGGTCCTGCACTTCACCGCGGTCGCCGACGCGACCGACCTGCCGGTGATGCTCTACGACATCCCGCCCCGCTCGGTCGTCCCGATCGAGCTGGAGACGCTGCAGCGGCTCGCCCAGCACCCGCGCATCCTCGCGGTCAAGGACGCGCGCAACGACCTGCGCGTCGGCACCGAGGTGCTCGCCACCACCACGCTCGCCTACTACTCCGGCGACGACCCGGTGAACCTGCCCTGGCTCTCCGTCGGGGCCGTCGGGTTCGTCTCGGTGATCGGGCACGTCGTGGCGGACCGGCTGCGCGTGATGCTCGGCGCCTTCGAGGCCGGCGAGCACGACCGCGCCCGCAACCTGCACTACGCCATGATCCCGCTGCTGCGCGGCATGGGGCGGGTGGGCGGCGCGGTCTTCTCCAAGGTGGCGCTGCGGCTGCGGGGGATCGACGTCGGCGAGCCCCGGCTGCCCCTGCCGCCCGCGACCGAGGAGCAGGTCGCGCTGATCGCGGCGGACCTGATGGCCGGCGGCGTCGCGCTCGACCCCGACCGCGTGCCGCACGCCCGGCCCGCGCACCCCGGACACGGGGCGCTGGGCACCCGCACGGACACCGATCTGGGGGCCGAGGTCGCCTACCGCTGACCCGGCCCCTCCGACCAGCAAGAAGAGGCACATAACACTGTGAGTCGTCCCTCCTCCCGCCACGACCGTCGCCGCCGATCGGGACGCCGGGAGCGCGGTCCCGAGCGCCCGCCGCGGCCACCGGAGATCACCAACCCGGCCGAGCTGCCCGCGGGGCCGCCGCCCGCCCTGCCCGAGGGCGGCCTGCGCGTCTACGCCCTCGGCGGCATCGGCGAGATCGGCCGGAACATGACGGTCTTCGAGTACTCCGACCGGCTCATGGTCGTCGACTGCGGCGTGCTGTTCCCCTCCGAGGACTCGCCCGGCGTCGACCTGATCCTCCCGGACTTCCGGGCGATCGAGCACCGGCTCGACGACATCGACGTCCTCGTGCTCACCCACGGCCACGAGGACCACATCGGCGCCGTGCCGTTCCTGCTGCGGCAGAAGCCGGACCTGCTCGTCGTCGGGTCGCGGTTCACGCTGGCCCTGGTCGCGGCCAAGTGCAAGGAGCACCACCTCACCCCGCACCTGCTGGAGGTGAAGGAGGGCGACCGGCTGCACCACGGGCCGTGGGACTGCGAGTACTTCGCGGTCAACCACTCCATCCCGGACGCGCTGGCCGTCGCCATCCGCACGCCCGCCGGCCTGGTCCTGCACACCGGCGACATCAAGCTCGACCAACTCCCGCTGGACGACCGGCTCACCGACCTCGCCGGGTTCTCGCGGCTGGGCGACGAGGGCGTCGACCTGTTCGTGGTCGACTCGACCAACGCCGACGTCCCCGGCTTCGTCACGCCGGAGCGCGAGATCGGACCGGTGATCTCCGACGTGTTCGCCAAGGCGCCGTCACGGATCATCGTCGCCTGCTTCGCGAGCCACGTGCACCGCGTGCAGCAGGTGCTCGACGCCGCCGTCGAGCACGGCCGCAAGGTCTGCTTCGCGGGGCGGTCGATGGTGCGCAACATGGGCCTGGCCGGCGAGCTGGACCTGCTCACCATCCCGGACGACCTGCTCGTCGACCTCGACGAGGCCATGCGGCTGCCCGACGAGCAGCTGGTCCTGATCTCGACCGGGTCCCAGGGCGAGCCGCTCTCGGCGCTGTCCCGGATGGCGCGCGGCGACCACCGCACCGTCGTGATCCGCCCGGACGACACCGTGATCCTGGCCAGCTCGCTGATCCCGGGCAACGAGACCGCGGTCTTCGCGGTGATCAACGGGCTGACCCGGCTCGGGGCCAAGGTGGTGCACCAGGGCAACGCGAAGGTGCACGTCAGCGGGCACTCTCCGGCCGGGGAGCTGCTGTTCCTCTACAACGCGGTGCGGCCGTCGAACGTCATGCCGGCGCACGGGGAGTGGCGGCACCTGCGGGCGAACAAGGCGCTCGCGGTGGCGACCGGCGTCCCCGAGCAGAACGTCGTGATCGCCGAGGACGGCGTGGTCGTCGACATGGTCGACGGCAAGGCCGCGATCACCGGGCGGGTCGAGGTGGGGCGGGTGTACGTCGACGGGAACCTGGTCGGCGACATCGGCGAGGGCGTGCTCTCGGACCGGCTGGTGCTCGGCGAGGGGGGCTTCATCTCGATCACCGTGGCGATCGACGGCACCACCGGGCGCGCGGTGTCGCGGCCGACCCTCTCGGGCCGCGGGTTCTCCGACGACCCCAAGGCGCTCGACGCCGTCCTCCCGATGGTCGAGGACGAGCTGTCCCGCACGGAGAACGACGGCATCACCGACACCCACCGCGTCGCCCAGGCCGTCCGCCGGGTGGTCGGGAAGTGGGTGGGGGAGACGTACCGCCGCCGGCCCATGATCGTCCCGACCGTCATCGCCGTGTAGGGGGCCGTGTAGGGGGCCGTGTAGCGGGCCGTCCCATCGGTCCGTCCGGCCAACGCCTGGGAACCCTTTTCGCGAAACGTCAGATCTCGAAGCATCAGACGGTCACACTCTTCGACCGTCTGATGCTGAGAAATGCGACCCGATGGACCGCCGGTCGCACCTCGTCGAGGTCACCGCCCCGGGCCGGAGCCTGCTCGGCAGGCTGCAGGAGACGGGCGAGGGGCCGAACCCCGCCAGACCCTCGTCCCCGGGGCGGGCGGGTCAGCTGCTGTTGCGGCGGCGTTGCGACCACATCTGCGTGGCCCGCTCGAACTCGACGGCGGCCTCCCAGCCGATCCCGGGCGGGCCGAGTTCGGTGCGGAAGGACCGCACGGCCTCGCGGGCCAGGGCCGGGTCCTTCGCCGGGCCCGCGGCGAGCCGGTGGGCGGTCTCCTCGACCTCGGCATCGGGGACGGCGGCCCAGGCCAGTCCGATCTCGACGGCGCGACGGCCGTCGATCTCCTGGCTGAACAGGCCCATCGCCGCGGTGGCCTCCCGGCCCGCGGTGCGCCCGGCGAGGGTGAAGAACCCGCCGCCGGGGTGCAGCCCGATCCGCAGGAACCCGGCCAGCAACCGGGCGTCCTCGGCCACGATCCGCAGGTCGGTGGCCAGCGCGAGGTTCAGCCCCGCTCCGACGGCGGCCCCGCGGACCGCGGCGATCGTGGGCACGGCGAGCTTCCCGACCCGCACGAACGCCTGGTACACGGCACCGCTGTTGCGGTAGGTCTCGTCCTCGGCCTGGTCGGCGCCGGGCTGCCAGCGGCGCCGGTCGGCACCCGAGCAGAACGTGCCCGCCGCCCCCTTCACCACGGCGGCCCCGATCTGCGGGTCGGCGTCGACGTCCTCGCACACCGCGACGAGCTCGCGGCCCATCTCGGGGGTGAGGCCGTTCTTCACCTCGGGGGAGTCGACGGTGATCGTCGCGACCCCGTCGGCCTTGTCCAGCACGATCCTGCCCATCAGGTTCCCTCCGTGTGCCGCACGAGGACGTCGACGGCGACCGCGCCCTCGCGCCCGACGATCAGCGGGTTGATCTCCAGCTCGGCGAGGTCCGGGTGCCCGATCGCCCGCGGGACGGCGACGACGGCGGCGGCCGCGGCGTCGACGTCCCGCGGTGCGGACCCGCGGTGGCCGGCCGGCAACGGCCAGGAGCGCAGGCTGCGCAGCAGGGCCAGCGCCGCGTCGTGGTCGAGCGCGACGGGGGTGCGGTCGGCGGCCGACAGGGCGGTCCTCCTCGTCGTCGAGGGCTCCGGGCAGGCGGGATCCCGCAGGCCAGAGGCCTGCTCCGCGATCTCACAGTAGGTCGACGTCGACGTCGACGACAAGGCTTCGGTCCCGAGCTGCGCGCCGACCGGATCGAGCTGCGCCAGCGAAGGGGCACGATCCACTCCCCGTGACCGCGAGTCGCGCTCCCGGCTCCGCCGAGTCGGGCTGTGAGCTTCGCTCGGGGCCCGGCCGGTGGTGCGTCGGTCCCCGGAATCGTCCGCCTCGCCGACTACCGTGGGCGACATGGCGGGACGAGGGACGGCCGGGCGGGCCGCGAGCGGTGAGGCGTGGGCGTCGGCCGGATCCGGTCGGACCCGCGCGTCCTCGTCCCGTTCGCGCACGTCGTCCTCGCGCTCCCGCACCCCGGCGAAGCGCGCCCCCGCCAGGCGCGCCCCGGCGAAGCGCCAGCCGGACCTGATCGACAAGGGGATCGACGCGGTCGGCCGCGGCGTCGTGAAGGTGACGAAGTCGGCCGGGCGCGCGGCGGGCCGCACGCGGGAGATCGACCCGGCGCACCGGCGGGACGGGCTCGGCGTGCTGTTCATCGTGCTGTCGGTGATCTCCGCCGCCGGGATCTGGTGGGAGGCCGGCGGGCCCGTCGGTCGCGGGTTCTCCACCGGCGTCGGAGCGGTGTTCGGCATCGCCGGCGCACTGTTTCCGGTGATCCTGCTGGCCGTCGGCGTCGTGCTCATGACCACCCCCGCGCACCCCGAGGCGCGGCCGCGGATCGCGGTCGGCACGCTGCTGCTGGCCCTCGGCGTCCTCGGGCTGGTGCACCTGTTCTCCGGCTCGCCGGACGAGCCGGGGCAGTGGGCCTCCGGTGGCGGCGCGATCGGCTATGTCGCGGCCACCCCGCTGGCCAGCGGGCTCACCGCGTGGGTCGCGGTGCCGATCCTGCTGCTCGTCAGCTTCTACGCGTTCCTCGTGCTCACGGCCACGCCCGTGCGTGAGGTGCCCGACCGCGTGCGGCGGCTGCTCGGCAAGCCGGAGGTCCACCCCGAGGGCGAGGAGGACGAGGAGCCCGTCGCCGCGGAGGAGCCCGCGGTCGAGGCCCCGCCGGCGCGGCGCCGATCGACCCGCCGTCGGCAGGCGTCCAGCGCCGAGGCCTTCGCGGAGGGCACCGCGGCCGACGCCGCGGCGGAGACGCACCCGGAGCCCCCGGCCGAGCCGGAGGAGGAGTACGTCCCGGTCGCGCCGAAGCCCCGGGCGAAGACCCGCCCGGACCCGTCGACGATCAAGGCCACGCCGCCCGCGGAGCCCGCCCCGGCCGAGGGCGAGCAGATGTCGATGGCCATCCGCGAGCCTGTCGGCGAGGGCGAGTACCGGCTCCCGCCCGCGGACCTGCTGGAGACCGGCCCCGCGCCCAAGCTCCGCTCCGCGGCCAACGACGCCATGATCGAGTCGATCAGCGGCGTGCTGGACCAGTTCAACGTCGACGCGCAGGTCACCGGCTTCACCCGCGGCCCGACGGTCACCCGCTACGAGATCGAGCTGGGCCAGGCCGTGAAGGTCGAGAAGATCACCCAGCTGTCGAAGAACATCGCCTACGCGGTGGCCACGGACAACGTGCGCATCCTCGCGCCGATCCCGGGCAAGTCCGCGGTCGGCATCGAGGTGCCCAACTCGGACCGCGAGATGGTCCGGCTCGGCGACGTGCTGCGCTCAGGCACGGCCCGCACCGAGACACACCCGATGGTGATCGGGCTGGGCAAGGACATCGAGGGCCACTTCCTCTGCGCGAACCTGGCCAAGATGCCGCACCTGCTCGTCGCCGGCTCCACCGGTTCCGGTAAGTCCAGCTTCGTCAACTCGATGCTGGTCTCGCTGCTCTCCCGGGCCACGCCCGAGGAGGTCCGGATGATCCTCGTCGACCCGAAGATGGTCGAGCTCACGCCGTACGAGGGCATCCCGCACCTGATCACGCCCATCATCACCCAGCCGAAGAAGGCGGCGTCCGCGCTGGCCTGGCTGGTGGAGGAGATGGAGCAGCGCTACCAGGACATGCAGGCCAACCGGGTCCGGCACATCGACGACTTCAACCGCAAGGTCCGCTCCGGCGAGATCACCGCGCCGCTGGGCAGCGAGCGGGAGTACCGGCCGTACCCGTACATCCTCTGCATCGTCGACGAGCTGGCGGACCTGATGATGACGGCCCCGCGGGACGTCGAGGACGCGATCGTCCGGATCACGCAGAAGGCCCGCGCGGCCGGCATCCACCTCGTCCTGGCGACCCAGCGGCCGTCGGTGGACGTGGTCACCGGCCTGATCAAGACGAACGTGCCGTCCCGGCTGGCGTTCGCCACGTCGTCGCTCACCGACTCCCGGGTCATCCTCGACCAGCCCGGCGCCGAGAAGCTGATCGGCATGGGCGACGGGCTCTACCTGCCCATGGGCGCGAGCAAGCCGATCCGCATGCAGGGCGCGTACATCTCGGACGAGGAGATCGCCGAGGTCGTCGGGTTCACCAAGGAGCAGGCCGAGCCGACCTACACCGAGGGTGTCACGGCGGCGAAGCAGGGCGAGGCCAAGGAGATCGACCCGGACATCGGGGACGACCTCGAGCTCCTGGTCCAGGCGACCGAGCTGATCGTGACCTCGCAGTTCGGGTCGACGTCGATGCTCCAGCGGAAGCTGCGCGTCGGTTTCGCGAAGGCGGGCCGGCTGATGGACCTGCTCGAGACCCGCGGGATCGTCGGGCCCTCCGAGGGGTCGAAGGCGCGCGAGGTGCTGATCAAGCCGGACGAGCTGGAGAACGTCGTCTGGCTGCTCCGCGGCGGGAGCGGCGACCCTCCCTCCGAGGACGGTGATTGAAGCTTCTACCAGCGAAGACGCGAGCCGGTCGTGTCGTTCGGCTCCGCTGAGCAGCCGTTCGCCGTGCCGCCGTGTGGGGGCTTTCACAAGAGGGCCGTCGGCGTCACCGGTTCGTGACCTTTTCTGCCAGAGTGTTCGGCGGCCCGTGCCCGGGCCGTCTCGCTCGTCGGAAGGTGTGCAGTGTTCTGGAGCAAGCGTGGGAAGGGTGCGCGGCGGTCGGACACCGGTCGCAACGCTCTCGTGCCGATCCCGCTCACGGGCGGCCTGCTGAGCGGGCAGGTCCAGGACGGCGAGGGGCGCCCGCTGGCCGGGGCGCAGGTCGCGGTCCTCGACCGCGCCAGCACCCGGATCCTCAACGCCGACACCGACCCCTTCGGCTACTTCACCGCCGCGCTCGTCCCCGGGCAGTACCGGGTGCGCGCCGAGGCCGGCGGCTACCGGGGCAACGGCACCACCGTCGAGGTCGAGTGGGGCAAGCACGCCGAGGTGGGCGCGCTGACGCTCGCGCCGGACCACTCGCTCACCCCGCCGCCGCCCGGGGTCTACGACATCGACCCGGACCACTCGTCGGTCCGGTTCATCGCCCGGCACATCGGCATGTCGCGGGTCTACGGCCGGTTCAACCGCTTCCGCGGGCAGATCCGCATCGCCGAGCCCTTCGAGGACTCCGCCGTCGACGTCGTGATCGACGCCGTCAGCGTCGACACCAACGTCGAGGCCCGGGACACGCACCTGCGGTCCCCGGACTTCCTCGACGTCGAGCGCTTCCCGCAGCTGCGCTTCTCCAGCACCCGGTTCCGCCGCGGCCCGGGCAACCGCTGGATCGTCGACGGGGACCTGACCCTGCACGGCCTGACCAGCGACGTGCAGCTCGACGTCACCTTCCTCGGCATGGAGGAGTGGAACGGCCGGCGCGCCGGTGCCGTCGCCACCGCGGAGCTGCACCGCGAGCACTTCACGCTCAACTGGCAGCAGATGGTCAACCGCGGCGTGCCCGTGGTCGGCTCGACGATCGAGATCAACCTCGACGTGCAGGCGGTCCTGCAGCAGTAGCGGACGCCGCCCCGGCGAAGGCGTGCTGGCGCCAGGCCTCGTAGACCGCCACGGCCGCGGCGTTGGCGAGGTTCAGCGAGCGCGACCCCGGGACCATCGGCAGGCGGACCCGCGCGCTGACCTGCGGGGCGTGGGCGACGTCCGTGGGGAGCCCGGTCGACTCCGAGCCGAACAGCAGGACGTCGCCGGGCTCGTAGGCGACGTCGGTGTAGTCGCGGTCCGCGCCGGTGGTGAACGCGTAGACGCGGGCGGGCCCGACCGCCACCCACAGCTCGTCGATCGTGCGGTGCACCCGCAGCTCGGCGAGCTCGTGGTAGTCGAGGCCCGCGCGGCGGACGTTGCGCTCGTCGAGCGCGAAGCCCAGCGGCTCCACGAGGTGCAGCTCGGCGCCGGTGTTGGCCGCGAGCCGGATCGCGCTCCCGGTGTTGGGCGGGATCTCGGGGGCGTGGAAGGCGATCCGGAACACGGGCCCTTCGTAGCAGGCGGCGGCCCGCACGGGGTGCTCGGGCGGGCGCCGGATCAGCCGTCGGGGCGTTCGGCCAGCCACTCGGTCGCGGTGAGTCCGGCGAGCTCCCGGAAGTCCCGGGCGAGGTGGGCCTGGTCGGCATAGCCGCAGCGGGCGGCGGTGTCGGCGAGGGCCGGGCGCCGGGGACCGCGGAGCAGGTCGCACGCCCGCTCGAACCGGATCACCCTGGCGGCGGACTTGGGGGAGAGGCCGACCTCGTCGCGGAACCGCACCGCCAGGTGCCGGCGGCTCCAGCCGATCTCGCGGGCCAGCTCCTCGATCCGCAGCGTGCCGCCGGTCCCGGCCAGCCGGTCCCAGGCCCGGGCGACCTCCGGGTGCGGGTCGGGGCGGCGGGCGTCGGCGGCGAGGCGGGTGAGCGCGGCGTCCAGGAGCGCGAACCGGTTCGTCCAGGTCGGGGCCTCGGCGAGCCGTTCGACGAGGATCGCCGCTCGCCGGCCGAGGAGGTCCCCGAGCCCGACGACGTCGCCGGCCAGGGCGCTCGCCGGCGTGCCGAGCAGGACGCGCGCGCCGAGCCAGGTCAGCCGCAGCTGCAGGCCCGTCTGGGCGGGACCGGTGCCGATCACCGCCGGCCGGTCGTGGAGCCCGCCGACCATGCTCCGGTGGGAGCCGGACGACCGGTCCGGGTCGGGCGTCCGCAGGACGTCGACGACGCCGTCGAGGCAGAGCACGAAGGTCAGGTGCCCACTCGGGACGCCCATGTGCGTGCCCGGCGCGGTCGCGGGCATGCGGTAGCCGCTGTAGAGGTCGACGAGCGGGCGCAGCGCCGGAGCCGGCCGCGCCCACACCAGCTCCGAGCCGCCGGTGGGGCGGGTCGGATCGGTCACACCCCGAGGGTATCGACGCAGCTCACGCCCCCGCACCCCACGAGCCCCGCGACCCGCCCGACTCCCGCGAGTCGCGCTGTGGGTTCCCGCGAGTCGCGCTGTGGGTTCCCGCGAGTCGCGAGCTCCTGCAGCGCAAGTGGCGAGTCTGTGCTGGTTCACCCCAGCTCTGCGGCCCGGCGCGCCCCGTGGCGCCGCAACCAGCCGACGACCTCCGCCGCGTCCGCCCGCTCCGCGGCGTCGAGGGGAGTGAGGTGCTCCCAGGGCGGCAGCACGTCCAGCTCCGCGCCCCGGGCGAGCAGGTACTCGGCCGCATCGAGGCTCCCGCCGTGGCAGGCGTACCAGAACGCGACGTCGACGTCGTCCGGCCGGGGTGGGTGCTCCTCGTACTCGGCGACAAGCAGGTCCACCATGCCGAGCGCCGCGGCCTCGGCGGGCCGGGGGATGGCGCCCCGGTCGACCAGGCGCCGGGCGGCGGTGTGCTGACCGAAGGCGACGGCGTCGGAGAGCGGCGTGCCGTCGGCGATCACCGCGCCGTCGGCGTCGATCGTGGCGCCGGCGTCGAGGAGGGCGTCGACCAGCGGGACGTCGTCGTTGCTGGCGGCCCAGTGCAGGGCGGTCTCCCGGTGCGCGCCGACGAACCGCGCGTCGACGTCCGCGCCCGCGTCGACGAGCACCCGAGCCATCTCCGGGCCCGCCGGCCGGTTGCCCGGCCAGTCCGCGACGACGTGGAGCAGCGTCCGTGCCCCGTCCGGCCGGGCGGTGGCGAGGGCGGGTTGCGCGGCGAGCAGCCTGGACAGCGCCGCCACGTCGCCGGCCTGGATCGCCGCCACCGCCTGCTGCTCGGCCTCGGTCATCCCCCGATCCTGCCCCGACCCGCGGGTGCGCAGGCCCCGACTCGTGCGAGCTCAGGGCGCGACTCGCGGAAGCTCAGGGCGCGACTCGCGGAAGCTCAGGGCGTGACTCGCGGGAGCTCAGGGCGCGACCCGCGGGGTCAGAGGGTGAGCATCATGCGGACGTTGCCGAGGGTGTTGGGCTTGACGTGGGCGAGGTCGAGGAACTCCGCCACGCCGGCGTCGTAGGAGCGCAGCATCGCGTTGAACACCTCCTGCGAGACCGGCGTGCCGTCGATCTCGGCGAACCCGTGCCGGCCGAAGAAGTGCCGCTCGAAGGTGAGCACGAACAGCCGCTTGAGCCCCAGCTCGCGGGCGTTCGCGATCAGGGCCGATACGATCGCGTGTCCCGCCCCGCGGCCGAGCACCTTGGGGTGCACCGCGACCGTGCGGATCTCGCCGAGGTCCTCCCACAGCACGTGCAGCGCCCCGCACCCGACGACCTCGCCGTCGATCTCCGCGACCAGGAACTCCTGCACCGACTCGTAGAGCGTGACGATCTCCTTCGCGAGCAGCACCTTGCCCGCGTAGTTGTCCACGAGGGACTTGATCGTCGTCACGTCGGCGGTGCGCGCCCGCCGGACGGCCACCGCTGCCATGGCGGTGGAGCGTAGATCATGCGGGCTGCCGTCTACCCTGTGAGTCGTGAGTTCCCGAAGCGCCGTGCCCCGTCGGGCCGCCCTGCTGACACTGGGCTGCGCCCGCAACGAGGTCGACTCCGAGGAGCTCGCCGGCCGGTTGGCCGGTAGCGGCTGGGAGCTGGCGGAGGCCGACGAGGCGGACGTGATCGTCGTGAACACGTGCGGCTTCGTCGAGCAGGCCAAGAAGGACTCGATCGACACGCTGCTCTCGGCGTCGGACGTGGCGAAGGGCCGTGGCGCCATGGTCGTCGCGGTCGGCTGCATGGCCGAGCGCTACGGCAAGGAGCTGGCCGAGAGCCTGCCCGAGGCCGACGCCGTGCTCGGCTTCGACGCCTACCCGGAGCTGGCCGAGCGCCTCGGCGACGTGCTCGACGGGCACGCGCCCGCCCCGCACGTCCCCGTCGACCGCCGCACGTTGCTCCCGATCTCGCCGGTGCAGCGCCCGGAGGCGAGCGTCGACGTCGCGATCCCCGGCCACGCCTGGGTGCCGGACATCGCCCGCCGCCGGCTCAGCACGGGCCCGGTCGCGAGCCTCAAGCTGGCCTCGGGGTGCGACCGGCGCTGCGCGTTCTGCGCCATCCCGTCCTTCCGCGGCTCCTTCGTGTCGCGCCACCCGGACGAGGTGATCGCCGAGGCGGCATGGCTCGCCCGGGACGGGGTACGAGAGCTCGTGCTGGTCAGCGAGAACTCGACGTCGTACGGAAAGGACCTGCCCGGCGGCACCCGGGCGCTCGTGGACCTGCTGCCCCGGCTCGCCGCGATCCCCGGGATCGAGCGCGTCCGGGTCAGCTACCTGCAGCCCGCCGAGACCCGCCCCGACCTGCTGAAGGTCCTCGCGACCACGGACGGGGTGGCGCCCTACTTCGACCTGTCCTTCCAGCACGCGTCGAACCCCGTGCTGCGCCGGATGCGGCGCTTCGGCTCCCGCACGGACTTCCTCGACCTCTGCGAGCGCATCCGCGCGTTCGCGCCCGAGGCCGGTATCCGCAGCAACGTGATCGTCGGGTTCCCCGGCGAGACCGAGGAGGACCTCGCCGAGCTCGAGGCCTTCCTGACGGGCGCCCGGCTGGACGCGGTCGGCGTGTTCGGCTACTCGGACGAGGAGGGCACGGAGGCGGCCGGCTACGAGGGCAAGGTCGACCCGGAGGAGGTCGCCGCACGCGTCGAGCGGATCTCCGTGCTGGTCGACGAGCTGATGGCGCAACGGGCCGAGGAGCGGATCGGCACCGAGGTCGTCGTGCTGGTGGAGACCGCCGGGTCGGCGACCGAGGACGCCACCGGGCGCGCCGCGCACCAGGCCCCGGAGGTCGACGGCGAGTGCGTGTTCGTCTCCGGCGAGCTCGCCGGCGAGCCCCTCGGGGTCGGCTCCTTCGTCCGGGCCGAGGTGGTCGACGCCGAGGGCGCCGACCTCGTCGTCGAGGCCCGCGAGGTCGTGGTCCCGGTCGCGGGCGGGCTCGTGACCGTGGGAACGGCGGGATGAGCGCCGCGGGCGGCGGGGGAGCGCGATGAGCGCGGTCCCGGCCGAGGAGCCCGTCGCCTCGCCGGAGAACGCGGTCCCGCTGCTGAACCTCGCCAACGTGCTCACCGGCGTCCGGCTGGTACTCGTCCCGTTCTTCCTGCTCGCCCTGCTGCACCTCGACGGCACGGACCTGGGCTGGCGCCTCGTCGCGGCCCTGCTGTTCGCCGTGGCGGCGATCACGGACCGGTTCGACGGCGAGATCGCGCGCAAGCGGGGCCTGGTCACCTCGTTCGGCAAGATCGCCGACCCGATCGCCGACAAGGCGCTCATGGGGGCGGCCCTGGTCGGGCTGTCGGTGCTGGCGATCCTGCCGTGGTGGGTCACCGTGGTGATCATGGGCCGCGAGGTCGGCGTGACAGTGCTTCGCTTCTGGGTGATCCGGCACGGCGTGATCCCGGCGAGCAAGGGCGGGAAGCTGAAGACGCTGGTCCAGACGTTCGCGATCGGCCTCTACGTGCTGCCGCTGACGCTCCTGCTGCCCTCGGCGGCGGGTGCGGTGGAGATCGTGCGCTGGACCTTCATGGCGGCCGCGGTCGTGCTCACCGTGGTGACCGGCCTGGACTACGTGCTGCGCGCGATCCGGCTGCGCGCCGCGGCCCGGGCGGCGCTGCGGCGGGTCTGACACGCGTTCGGGCTCCGGCGATGTTCGCCCTCGGCGGACGCGTCGGGCGCCGCGCCGCGGCGACGCGGACGGCCCGGACTCGGTACGGTGGGGGAACCCCCGTCCCCGGACGGGGGTGGCACGGGTCCGACGAGGAGGGTGGGCGCATGGCTCTGCTGCTGCGTGAGGCGATCGGTGGCAGCCTTCGGCGTGCCCGCACCCTGCGGAAGCGCACCCTGCGGGACGTCTCCCGCGCCGCCCGGGTCAGCCTCGGCTACCTCTCGGAGGTCGAGCGCGGCCGCAAGGAGCCCTCGAGCGAGCTGCTCGCGTCGATCTGCGAGGCCCTCGACGTCGCCTTGCCGGACCTGCTCGCCGAGGTCATCAGCGAGATGACGCGGGACGAGCAGCTGGAGTTCGTCGGCCGCACGGAGACGCTGGTCCCGATCGGGCAGCGGCACTCGGACCTGCGCCTCGCCCCGGTGCGCACGGGCGCCCCGCTCGGCGGTCGCCCGGGCACCCCGGTCGCCTCCGCCGCCTGACCCACCCGCCGGCCCACGGCGCCGTCCCGCGCCCGTTCACCTTTCGGTGCGCGGCGTCATCCCTGCCGGGTTCCCGCGCCGCTGAGATCACGCTGTGGGCGGGTCCTGTCCGGTTCGTCCGGCGTCGCCGCGCCGGTCCCTCCGCGCCCGGTAGCCTGGGCCGGGGTCGCCCCGAGGGCGGCCTCCGGACGATCCCCGATATCGTCCGCACGCGGTGGCACCCGAGGCCGTGGCGATGCCACGATGGGCGCGAAGAGCACCGCGCGGCGGTCGCGGGGGGAAGCACGCGGTCCGCTCGGTGGAGGCGGTACCCGGTTCGCACTCGGAGGTAGGCGGAGCAGATGGCCAACGGTTTCACGAAGGCCTGGAAGTACCTGATGGCCCTGTTCTCGTCGAAGGTCGACGAGTACGCGGACCCGAAGGTGCAGATCCAGCAGGCCATCGAGGACGCACAGCGCCAGCACCAGGCGCTCTCGCAGCAGGCGGCGGCCGTCATCGGCAACCAGCGCCAGCTGGAGATGAAGCTCAACCGGCAGCTGGGGGAGATCGAGAAGCTGCAGGCCTCGGCACGGCAGGCGCTGGTCCTCGCCGACCAGGCGCGGGCCCAGGGCGACGAGCAGAAGGCCCAGCAGTACGAGCAGGCCGCGCAGGCCACGGCCACCCAGCTGGTCACGGCCGAGCAGTCGGTCGAGGACCTCAAGACGCTGCACGACCAGTCGATCGGCGCCGCGGCGCAGGCCAAGCAGGCCGTCGAGCGCAACTCGATGATGCTGCAGCAGAAGATCGCCGAGCGCACGAAGCTGCTCAGCCAGCTCGAGCAGGCGAAGATGCAGGAGCAGGCCGCGGCCTCGCTGCGGCAGATGACCGAGCTCTCGGCGCCGGGCAACACGCCGTCGCTGGAGGAGGTCCGGGACAAGATCGAGCGCCGCTACGCCAACGCGATCGGCTCGGCCGAGCTGGCCCAGAACTCGGTCCAGGGCCGCATGCTCGAGGTCCAGCAGGCGACCGTCGACATGGCGGGCGCCAACCGGCTCGAGCAGATCCGCGCCTCGATGCACGGCACCCCGATCTCCGGGGCGGAGGAGAAGCCGACGCAGCAGATCCCGGCGGCCCCGCAGAGCACCCCGCAGGGGCAGCAGCAGCCCGGCACCGCCTGAGGTCTCCTCGTCACGGACGCCGCTCGCCTCGCCGGAGGTGGGCGGCGTCCGGCGTTCCCGGGGCCCGTCAGCGACGGAGGGGGCGCCGGGTGTGGGTGGGCCGCGGGGCGGGACCGGGCTGGCAGCGCGGGCACCAGTAGGCGACGCGGGCGTAGACGCCGTCGCCCTGCTCGGCGACCCGGATCCGGGTACCGCAGCGGCGGCAGGGCCGGCCCCCGCGCTCGAACACCCAGTGCGCCTCGGCCGGGTGCGGCGAGCCCGTGGTGGTCTGCTCGGGCCGGTCGGCGTTCATCAGCAGGAGCTTGCGGGCCAGGGCGATCACGCCGGGCAGGTCCGGCGTGTCCCGCACGAGCGTCCACGGGGAGAGGCCGAGCAGGAAGCAGATCTCGGTCTTGTACAGGTTGCCGACGCCCGCCGTGACCCGCTGCTCCAGCAGCGCCAGGCCCAGCTCGTGGTCGGCGCGGGCGTCGAGCCGACGCAGGGCCTCGGCCTCGTGCTCCGGCCCCCACCCCGGGTCGAGCAGGTCGGGGCCGAGGTGCCCGACGAGCCGCGACTCCTCCGCCGTCGGCAGCAGCTCCAGGTCGTGCAGCGCGAACCCGACGGCCACCCGCTCCGGCACCTCCAGCACCGCGCGGGCCTCGTGACCGGGCCGACGCCACCGCATCCCCGGGTGGTACAGGTGCCACGCGCCGTCCATGCGGAAGTGGCTGTGCAGGCTCTGCCCGTCGTCGAACCGGGTGAAGAGGTGCTTGCCCACGGACGCGACGCCGACCACCCCGAGTCCCGCCAGATCGACCCCGGCGAGGCGGGGGTGGCGGATCTCCCCGCGCAGCAGCGTCCGCCCGGCCAACGCCGCGTTCAGGCGTTTCCCGGCCAGGTAGACGGTGTCGCCCTCGGGCACACCCCCGACGGTAGCGAGGTGGGGACCTCCGTGCGCGGTACGGACCCGCGGCGGTGCCCGCGGGGCATCGGCGGCCCGGACCCGCCGGGGCGCCTAGGGTCGGGGACGTGCGCACGTTCCGGACGGCCCGCCTGGCGGCCGCGGCGGCCCTGACGCTCGCGGCCCTGACGCTCGCGGCCCTGACGCTCGCGGCCCTGGCCGGGTGCGGCGAGTCGACCACCGGTTCGGCGAGCTCGGGCGACGACGGCGCGCCCAGCGCGACCCTGCCCGCGCTGCGGACCAAGCTCGCGTCGATCTCGCTGGACGAGTGCGCGACGAGGCCGGCCGAGCAGATCTACCCGAACTGCGCGCGCTTCGTCCGGGAGGTCCAGAACGTGGTACCCGCCGCGCGCGCCGAGGCGGACCATGTCACCTCGCCGGAGGCGCTCACGAAGGCCGCCGACGCCGTCGACGGCGCGGTCAACCGGTTCACCCAGGACCAGTGCATCCCGGTCGGCGCCCCGCCCGGGCCGGCGGGGGAGTGCGGCGCGGACCTGGCCTCCATGCAGGAGGCGCTCCGCGCACTCGTCGCCGCCGTCGGCCGCTGACGCGCCGGGCGGTCCGTCCCGTTCGTCACCTGCGAAAACGCCCGATCCGGACGTTCGCGTACCGGCGCGGTGTGGCGGCCCCCACCCCGCCAGAATCATCCGCGGTCGACGGGGAGGACGGTGCGGATGAAGGTGTCGCGAGGGTGGGGGAGCACCGCGCTCGGGATCGCGGTCGTGGTCGCGCTCGGGCTCGGCATCCTGGTGGGCGTGCACCCGAGCGCCGCGGCGGGCGCGTTCGGCGCCGCCGGATCGGCCCCCGTCGCGGGCGCACCGACGGTCGACGCCGCGCCCGCACCCGTCGTGCACATCACGCCGGCCCAGGGCACGCCGCTGAACCCGACCGACCCGATCACCGTGACGGTCACCGACGGCACCGCCCGGGCCGTGCACGTCACTAACACGAGGACGGGCACGGCCGTCGACGGCACCCTCGCGCCGGACGGCCACACCTGGACCTCCACCGGCGACCTCGCCTACGCGGCCACCTACGCCGTGGCCGTCGACACCCTCGACCGCGACCAGGCGCCCGGGCGCACCGACGGCACCGTCGCGACGATCGCCCCGAAGGCCGAGGCGTACCCGTCGTTCGTCCCGGCACCGAACTCGGTGCCGACCGTCGGCGTGGGGCAGCCGATCGTCGTGCGGTTCGACCACGCGATCGCCGACCGCGCCGCCGCCGAGAAGGCACTCACCGTGACCTCGAGCCCGGCGCAGCCCGGCGGCTGGTACTGGATCTCCGACACGGAGGTGCACTACCGGCCGCAGCAGTACTGGAAGCCCGGCACCACGCTGACCGTGCGGGCCGACCTCTACGGCGTGGACCTCGGCGCCGGCACCTACGGCTCCACCGACCGGACGATGACGGTGAAGGTGCACGACGCGTGGGTCGCCAAGGCGGACGGCGCTTCCGAGCAGATGCAGATCTTCGACGACGGGCAGCTCGTCAAGACCATGAACATCAGCCTCGGGGCGCCCGGGTTCCCCTCCCACACCGGCCCGCACGTCATCTCGGACAAGCAGCCGTCGATCGTCATGGACTCCTGCACCTACGGCGTGTGCGAGGGCCAGCCCGGCTACTACAAGGAGAAGGTCGACCTCGACCTGCGGATCTCCGACGACGGCGAGTTCGTCCACTCAGCACCGTGGTCGGTCGGCCAGCAGGGCAACGCGAACGTCTCCCACGGCTGCGTCAACCTCGCGCCGGCCGACGCCCGGTGGTTCTACGACCACTTCGGCATCGGCGACGTCGTCGAGATCGCCAACTCCGGAGGCCCGGCCCTGCCGGTCTACGACACCTACGGGGACTGGGAGCTGAGCTGGGCGGACTGGAAGGCGGGCTCGGCGCTGTAGCCGGCGCCGTCACCGTTCCCGGGGTCGATCCGGTAGTCCCGCAGGTCGGGCTCGCGCGTCATCCGCCAGTAGTCGACGATCCGCCAGGGCAGCGCGGAGACGACCCGGCCGGCGGCGTTGCGGTACCAGTTCCGCATGCCGGGGTGGGTCCAGATCATGGCCTCGTGCGCCTCGTCGTGGCGCCGGACGTAGTCCGCCTCGACCTCCGGCCGCACCTCGACCGCGCCGATGCCCTGCTCGGCCATCGTGACCAGCAGGTCCACGATGTACCGGACCTGGCACTCGGCGATGGTGATGTAGCTGCCGCCGTGCCCGAGCACGGTACCCGGGCCGCAGGTCAGGAACAGGTTGGGGAAGTCCGGCACGGTGATGCCGAGGTGGGCGTGTGCGTCCTCCGGGCCCCACACCTCGTCGATCCGCCGGCCGGAGCGCCCGCGGACCTCGATCGGCCACAGCACCCGGTGGGTGTGGAAGCCGGTCGCGAGGATCACGACGTCGGCCTCGACCTCCGCCCCGTCGGCGCCGCGCACCCCCGTCTCCGTCACCTCGGTCACCGCCTCGGTGAGCAGGGTGACGTTCTCCCGTCGCAGCGCGGCGAACCAGCCGTTGTCCAGCAGCATCCGCTTGCCGAAGGGCGGGTAGTCCGGCAGCGCCTTGGCGACGAGATCGGGCCGGCCCGCGAGCTCGGCCTCCAGGTAGCGGGTGAAGACGCGCCGGTGGCCGTCGTTGAGGGCGTTGACCGACCGGTCGGGGTGCTGCCACGCCGGGTCCTTCTGCAGGCCGGGGTGGACGCGGTCGTTGGTGTTCCAGGCGAGCCGGGTGCGGTACCAGAGCCGGTAGTAGGGTACGTGCTCGATCAGGTAACGGGCGCCCTCGGCGACGGGGGAGAAGTACACCTCGTTGGGCGCGACCCACTGCGGCGAGCGCTGGAAGACGGTCAGGTGCGCCACGCGCTCGGCGACGGCGGGCACCACCTGCATGGCACTCGCGCCGGTGCCGATGACCACGACGCGCTTGCCGGTGAGGTCGAGGTCGGCGGGCCACTCCGCGGTGTGGAACAGCGGCCCGCGGAACCGGTCGAGGCCGGGGACGGGCGGGATCCTGGGCCGGTTGAGCTGGCCCGTCGCGGTGATCACGACCTCCGCGGTGAGCTCCTCGCCGCCCGCCGTCCGGACCGTCCAGCACCCGTCCGCCCAGGTCGCGGAGACGACCTCGGTGCCGAACCGGATCCGCTCGCGCAGGTCGTGGCGGTCGGCGACCGCGCGCAGGTACTCCCACACCTCGTCGCGCTTGCCGAAGTGGGTGGTCCAGTCACGCGGCGCGAAGGAGTACGAGTACAGGTGGCTCGGGGTGTCGACGCCCGCGCCGGGGTAGGCGTTCTCCAGCCAGGTGCCGCCGACGTCGGCGTTCTTCTCCAGCACGACATGCTCGATCCCGGCCTCGGCCAGCCGGATCGCGGCGAGCATCCCGGACACGCCGGCCCCGATCACGATCGCGCGCAGGGCGCCCGGCGGGGCGCGGCGGACCTCGACCGGGGCGAAGCCCATGTCCTCGGCGGTCATGTCGGCGTACTCGAGCGGCACGTCCTCGCCGACGGCCAGGCTCATGATCTCGGCGAGGTCCGCGCCCGTCGGCGACGGGACGGCGACGGGGGCGCCGGCGGCCCAGGCGCACACCGCGTCGGCCGCCGCGGCCCGGATCTCGGCCCGGATCTCCGGCGGGAAGCCGCCCGGGTCGTTGTCCTCCATCCCGCGGCTGCGGGTGGGGCGGTAGGGGTCGGCGAGCCAGCGCCGGTCCCCGGTCAGCTGGTACAGCACCGCGACCAGCGAGGGCAGGTTCGCCCCTTCCAGCGCCGCCGTCAGCGCGGCACGGTCGATCGGCGCGCGCTCCGGCGCGAACGGTACGAACCCCATCGGCGGACCTCCTCGTCGACGAAGCCTAACCGTGGTTAGGCATTGGGCGGAAGGGCTGGGTGAAGTTCGGCCTTGACGCACGATGCGGGCCACTCCATGCTCCCCTCCGACACCTAACCGCGGACAGGGAGACAGCGATGGAGCTGACCGAGGCCATGCGGACCACCGGCACGTGCCGGTACTTCACCCCGGACCCCGTGCCCGACGAGGTGCTGCACCGCGCGTTCGACGCCGCCCGCTTCGGCCCGCAGGGCGGCAACCGGCAGCCGCTGCGCTGGATCGTGGTCCGCGACCCGGAGCGCAAGCGCGCCCTCGCCGAGCTCTATCTGCCGCCGTGGAAGGCGTACCTCGCGAACGTCGGGATCGGCGACGTCCGGGTCGGAGCCGTGCCGAAGACCGTTGCCGACGCCGACCACTTCGCCGAGCACCTCGCCGACGCCCCCGCGATCGTCGTGGTCTGCGCGGAGCTCGACGGGCTGCACCCCACCGACCACGAGCTCGGCCGGCTCTCCGTGGTCGGCGGGGCGTCGATCTACCCGGTCATGCAGAACTTCTGCCTCGCGCTGCGCGACCAGGGCGTCGCCTCCGCGGTCACCACCCTGCTCTGCCACTCCGAGCCCGAGGTGAGGAAGCTGCTCGAGATCCCGGACGGGATCATCACGGCCGCGCACGTCGCGATCGGCTACCCGGCCAAGGGCTTCCCGCGGAAGCTCAGCCGCGGCCCGGTCGAGGAGGCCGTCTTCGCCGACACCTACGGCTCGCGGCTCTTCGCATGAGCGCGCTCGCCGAGCAGTACACCCGCCCGCTGGCCCGCGCCACGATCGGCGACCAGCTGCGGCGGCACGCTCGCACCCGGCCCGCGGCGGTCGCCGTCGTCGGGTACACCGCGGACGGGATCCGCTCCGAGACCACCTACGCGGAGCTGGACCGGCGGGCGAACCGGTACGCGCACCTGCTGCGCGGGCTCGGGGTCGGCCGCGGGGACGTCGTCGCGTCGATGGCACCCAACTCGGTCGACGTCGTGGCCGCGTACTACGGCGCGCTCAAGCTGGGTGCGGCGTTCACCGGGATCAACCCGCTGCACCGCGCCCCGGAGGTCGCGCACCAGCTCGGGCACGCCGAACCGCGGGTCGTGCTGGCCGCGGCCGCGTTCGCCGAGCTCGTCCGGAGCGTGCTCCCCGAGGCCGCGACGCTGGTCGAGTACGGCGGCGAGCTGCCGGCGGACGACACGGAGCCCGAGGCCGAGGTCGACGAGCACGACGTCGCGATGCTCGTCTACACCTCCGGCACCGAGGCCACGCCCAAGGGCGTGCTGATCCCGCACCGCAACTACCTGATCTCCACGGCACCGGCGTGGAGCTGGGGGCTGCGTACCGGGCCGGACGACACCTGGCTGTTCGTGATGCCCTTCCACACGATCGCCGGGCTCGGCTCGATGACCACGCTGACGCTCATGGGCGCCACGCTGGTGCTGCCGGCGACCACCGACCCGGCACGCTCGCTGGAGATCATCGCCCGCGAGCGCGTCACGGTGATCGCGCAGACCCCGACCTTCTACCTGGCCCTGGCCGGTCGGCCCGGGTTCGGTGCCGACGCCGTCGGCGCCGTCCGGCGGTGCATGACCTACGGCGGACAGGTCGCGCCGCACGCGATCTCCGCGTGGGCCGCGGCCGCCCCGGGCGTCGTCTGGGGGACGTACTGGGGCCAGTCCGAGCTCTCCCAGCTCGGCACGGTCGGCTGGTTCCGCACGCTCGACGACGTCCCGGACCACGACCCGACCTGGATCGGCACCCCGGTCTCGCACCTGGAGGTGCGGGTCGTCGACGCCGAGGGCCGGGACGCCGAGGTGGGCGAGCTGCTGTGCCGCACGCCGTCCGTCATGCTCGGCTACCACCGCGACCCCGCGCGGACCGCCGAGGTCATGGTCGACGGCTGGGTGCACACCGGCGACATGGTCCGGATCGACGCCGCGGGCAACCTCTTCTTCCGCGACCGGCTCAAGGACGTGATCAAGTCCGGCGGCATGAACGTCTCGTCGCAGGAGGTCGAGCGGGTGCTGCACGAGCACCCCGGCGTGCTGCGGGCGGCCGTGGTCGGGAAGCCGGACGAGTACTGGTCCGAGGCGGTCACGGCGTTCCTGATCCCGCAGGAGGGCGCGACCGTCGACCCGGACGAGGTGGTCGCCTTCTGCAAGGAGCGGATGGCCGGCTACAAGGTGCCCAAGGCGGTGCACGTGGTGACCGAACTGCCCGTCGACCCGCAGGGCAAGATCCTCAAGCGCGAGCTGCGGAAGGTCGTCGTGTGAGGGGAGTGAGGGGGTGACGGTGTGACGGAGGAGCCCCTGGCCCTCTCCCGCACGGCCCGGACCCGGCTGCGCCGCGAGGAGATCGTGACCACCGCGGCGCGGACCTTCGCCGACCGCGGATACGCGCACGTCGGCATGCGGGACATCGCCGACGCCGTCGGCATCCGCGGGGCGAGCCTCTACCACCACTTCGCGGCCAAGGAGGAGATCCTCTACGCGGTCTGCCTGACGGTCACCCGCGAGCCGTGCGAGGAGAACCTCCCCCTGCTCGACGCCGCGGGCACGCCCGCCCAGCGGATGGCGATGCTGGTCCGCGCCCACCTGCGGCACCTGTACCGGCGACGGGTCGAGCACCTCGTGGGCCTGCACGAGATGGCGTCGCTGACGCCGGAACACCGCGCCGTGGTCGACGGGCACCGCCGCTACTACCAGCGGCGGGTCCGGGACGTGATCACCGCGGGTGTGCGGTCGGGCGAGTTCACCGTGCCCGACGCCCAGCTCGCCGCGTTCGCCGTGCTCGACATGCTCAACGGCTTCAGCGGCTGGTTCCGCGACGACGGCGGCCTCTCCCTCGACGACGTCGCCGAGGGATACGTCGAGCTCGTCGTCGGGCGGATGCTCGGGGCGGGCACCGCGTCCGGCTAGATGTCCCCGCGGCAGAGGTTGTTGACGCGGTGGGCGGGTGGGTGTCCGCCGAGCGCGGTGTGGGCCCGGTGGTGGTTGTAGCCGTGCAGCCAGGCCGGTAGTGAGGCGACACGCTCGGCGGAGGAGTT
>NZ_BAABIC010000034.1:0-59169 GCF_039542425.1 Pseudonocardia yuanmonensis | reverse complement strand
CGCGGGTGGCCAGGCAGTTCAGCGAGCCCGGGCCGTAGAAGTAGATCGCGGACTCGAAGCCCTTCCGCAGCGCCCGGGTGGCCTGCAGGATCGCCACGAAGCTCACCGAGGACTCGTGCGCGATGCCATGCACCAGCGTGAAGTAGGTCTCGCCGTTCTCGGCCTGGTAGTCCGGGAACACCTTGGTGCCGCCGTAGATCGACGACCCCTCGGGCATCGACGGGTGGGCGATCTCCTCGAGGCTCTGCTTCTCGAGATCGGTCAGGTCGGCCATGTCGGCTCTCGTCCTTCCGGGACAGTCGGTCGATCGGTGGGTGGAGCGGGTGGAGCGGTGGAACCTCTCGCAGGTCACGCCACGGCGTGTGGCGCGACCCGGTCCTCGTCGGCGAGCCCCATGTCCTTACGGGCGGCCTCCGGGAACGTGCTGGTGGGCGTGCCCGCGAGCCGGAGCAGGCCGTCCGCGGCGGCTCCACGGCGGCGGAGCTCGACGATCCGGCCGAGCAGGTGCTCGGCGTCGGCGGCGACGCCGGAGAAGCGGCCTGAGCCCCAGGTGTACTGCCAGGGCAGGCCGAGGAGGTACAGGCCGGGCCGGCTGGTGACGCCGCGCTCGTGCGTCGGGTAGCCGCGGCCGCCGGCCCCGTCGAGGTTGGACCGCAGGTCGGCGGCGAACCGGACCCGGCCGTGGGCGATGCCCAGCAGCCGGCCGTGCAGCTGCATGCCCTCGAGCGCGAACCTCCGCAGGTCGATGTCCCGCCCGCCGTCCCGCCGGTGCAGCTGCTCGGGATTGCGGTAGTCCGAGGAGTGCAGCTGGGTCACCGCGTCCGGGAGCCGTTCGGCCGTCCGCGGCACCCGCGGCACCTGGTACGGCCCGGTCGCCTGCCCGCCGCCGATCACGACGACGGGGTGGTGTGTCCCGTCCAGCCGCCGCTCCTGCTCCGCCACGCGGGACAGTCAAGCGAGGACCCGTGTCCGGGGCGTTTCCCCCGGAACACGGGCGCGTGAGGCGCTGTTACCGCCCGGTTGCCGATCCCGCCTGCCGGCGGCCGAGCCGGGAGTGCGAACGGCCGTACACGAAGTAGACCACGAAGCCGAGCGCCATCCACACCAGGAACCGCAGCCAGGTCTCGACGCTGAGGTTGAGCATCAGCCACAGGCACGCGAGCACCGACAGGATCGGGACCAGCGGGACGAGGGGGGTCCGGAAGGCCCGGTGCAGGTCCGGCCGGGTCCGGCGCAGGACGATCACGCCCACCGACACCAGCACGAACGCGAAGAGCGTGCCGATGTTGACCATCTCCTCCAGCGCGCCGGCCGGGAAGAAGGTGGCGACGGCGGCGACGACGGCGCCCACGAGCACGGTCGCGCGCACCGGGGTGCCGTGCGAGCCGGTCCGCGCGAGTCCGCCCGGCAGCAACCCGTCGCGGGACATCGCGAAGAGCACCCGGATCTGGCCGAGCATCAGGACCATGACCACCGTCGTGAGGCCGACGATCGCCCCGACGGAGATGACCGCCTCGGCCCAGGTCACGCCGAGCTCGCCGAACGCCGTGGCGAGGGTGGAGTTCTCGTCGAGCTGCCGGTAGCTCACCATCCCGGTCAGCACGAGCGCGACGGCCACGTACAGCACGGTCACGATGGCGAGGGAGCCGAGGATGCCCCGCGGCAGCGACTTCTGCGGGTCGCGCGTCTCCTCGGCGGTGGTGGCGACGACGTCGAACCCGATGAACGCGAAGAAGACCAGCGAGGCCGCGGCGAGCAGGCCGTAGATGCCGTAGGTGCTGCTGGCCCCGCCGCCGAACAGCGACAGCAGGGACTGGGTGAGCCCGGAGTCGCCCTCGCCGCCGGGCGCCGCCGGCGGGACGAACGGCGTGTAGTTCTCCGCCTTCACGTAGGCGAAGCCGACCACGATGACCAGCAGCACGATGCCGACCTTGATCACCGTGAACACGGCGCTGACCCGGCTGGAGAGCTTGGTGCCTATCGCCAGCAGCGTCGCGAGCACCGCGACCAGCAGCAGGGCACCCCAGTCGAAGGCGAAGAAGCCGCCGAGGGAGAAGGAGGTCGGCACCTCCAGCCCGAACACCGACAGCACCTGGTTCAGGTACTTCGACCAGGCCTTGGACACCACGGCCGAGCCGACCGCGAACTCCAGCACGAGGTCCCAGCCGATGATCCAGGCGACCAGCTCACCGAAGGTGGCGTAGGAGAACGTGTAGGCGCTGCCGGCCACCGGGACGGTCGAGGCGAACTCGGCGTAGCAGAGCGCGGCGAGCCCGCACGCGATCGCCGCGATGACGAACGCGAGGGAGACCGAAGGGCCCGCGACGGTGCCGGCCGTGCTGGCCGCGAGGGTGAAGATGCCGGCGCCGACCACGACCGCGACGCCGAAGACGATGAGGTCCCAGGTCGTGAGGTCCTTGCGGAGCTTGGTGTCCGGCTCGTCCGTGTCCTGGATGGACTGCTCCACGGACTTCGTGCGCCAGATCCCACGACGCTCACCCACGGTCGCCATGGCCCGGGAGGTTACGGGGATGTGTTCGCCGCGGCATTCGCTGGCGGGCGTGGGTCGTGGATGCGGACGGCCCCTCGACCGTCCGCATCCACGGGGCGTGCTGAGCGCCGGGAAGCCTCAGCGGAGGATCTCGTCGACCGGGCGGAAGGCCAGGTCGTGGGCGCGCGCGACCTCGGCGTTGGTCAGCTCGCCCGCGTGCGTCGACAGGCCCTGGGCCAGGGCGGCGTCGCTCCGCAGCGCCTCCCGCCAGCCCCGGTCGGCCAGCCGCGTGATGTACGGCAGGGTGACGCTGGTCAGGGCGTGGGTGGAGGTGTGCGGCACCGCACCGGGCATGTTGGCCACGCAGTAGAAGACGGTCTCGTGCACCCGGAAGGTCGGGTCGGCGTGCGTGGTCGGCCGGGTGCTCTCGAAGCACCCGCCCTGGTCCACGGCGATGTCGACGAGCACCGCGCCGGGCTTCATCCGGGCCACCAGGTCGTCGGACACCAGGGTCGGCGCCTTCGCGCCGGGCACCAGCACCGCGCCGATCACCAGGTCCGCGTCGAGGACCGCGCGCTCGACCGCGTAGGCGGTGGAGTGCACCGTCTCGACCCGGCCGGCGTAGCGGGCGTCGAGCGCGCGCAGCTTGTCGAGGTCGAGGTCGAGCACCGTCACCCGTGCCCCCATCCCGACGGCGATCTGGGTGGCGTGCGAGCCGGACACGCCGGCGCCGAGGACCACGACGTGCGCCCGCGGCGCGCCGGGCACGCCGCCCATCAGCACACCGCGCCCCCCGGCGGCGCTGAGCAGGTGGTACGCGCCGACCTGGGGCGCGAGCCGGCCCGCGACCTCGCTCATCGGTGCCAGCAGCGGCAGCCGGCCGTCGGCGGTGCGCACGGTCTCGTAGGCGATCGCGGTGGTGCCCGCGGACAGCAGCGCCTCCGTGCACGGCCGGGACGCGGCCAGGTGCAGGTAGGTGAACAGGGTGAGGTCACCGCGCAGCCGGTGGTACTCGCTCTGCACCGGCTCCTTGACCTTCAGCAGCAGCTCGGCGGAGTTCCACACGGCGTCGGCGTCGGCGAGCAGCTGGGCGCCGGCGGCCTTGAACTCCTGGTCGGGGATGGACGAGCCGAGGCCCGCCCCCTGCTCGACGACGACCTCGTGGCCGCGCCGCACCAGCTCGTGCACGCCCGCGGGCGTCAGGGCGACCCGGAACTCGTTGTCCTTGACCTCGCGCGGCACCGCGATCCGCATGACCCGTCCTCTCCTCCCGATGACCGGCTGCGCGACCGGCTGTCTGCACCCAAGTATCGAAGAAACAGCGTCCCTGTAGGAACACGACCGCAGGAGATTCTGTACTCTGCGTCCATGCCCGAAGGATCCACGACCGGATCGGTGTCGAGGCCCGGCCGGCCGAACGATGTGCGGCCGCCGCTCGACCCCGTCGACCGCGCGATCCTGGCGGAGCTCGAACGCGACGCACGGATACCCAACAACGCGCTTGCCGAACGCGTCGGGATCGCGCCGTCGACCTGCCTCACCCGGGTCCGGGCGCTGCGCGAGCGCGGGGTCATCCGGGGTTTCCACGCCGACGTCGACCCGGCGGCGACCGGCCGGCCGCTGCAGGCGATGGTGTCGGTGCGGCTGCAGGCGGCGGCCCGGCGCCGGATGCGGGAGTTCGAGGAGTTCGTGACCTCGCTGCCCGAGGTGCGGGACTGCTTCTTCCTCGCCGGGGTGGACGACTACCTGCTGCACGTCGCGACGGCCGACTCCGCCGCGCTGCGGGACTTCGTGGTGGCGCTCAACGGGCGGGACCAGATCGCCAACACGCAGACCAGCCTGATCTTCGACCACGTCCGGCCGCGGCGCGGGTACTGACCGCGCCCTACGGTGGTCGGGTGGCCACCCCGCTCCGCCTCGACCGCGCCTTCCCGCTGCCGCCGCGCGACGCCGTGGTTCGCCTCCTGGACCGCGATCTCTACGCCGACCGGCTCGCCGCGGTGGGCGGGCCCGGGGCCGAGCTCCACGCGTTCGAGCGCGAGGGCGACCGGCTGCGCATCGTGCTCCGCCAGGGGGTGCCGGCGGCCTCGCTGCCGGCCTCCGTGCGTCGCTTCCTCGCCGGGGCGCTGGTGCTGGAGCGGGAGGAGCGCTGGGAGATCGCGGCGGAGCGGGCCGACGGCCGCTTCACCCTCACCGCCGCCGGCGCGCCCGCCGGGGCCGAGGGCGCCCTGACGATCGGCGAGGACCCGTCCGGCAGCGCGCTGCGCATCGACGGCGAGGTCGAGGTGCGGGTGCCGCTGCTCGGCGCGGCGATCGAGGCCGTCGTCGCCGAGCGGGCCCTGGCGCTGATGACCGAGGAGATGCGCTGGACCGCGGAGCGCCTCGGCGGCTGAGGCCTGGCTGCTGAGTGCCGGCAGGTGCTGGTCAGCGGCCGGAGGTGCTGGTGAGCGGGCCCGGAGGTCGTGGTCAGGTGGGTGTGGCGCGACCTTTGCAACGCTCGCGCATCCGCGCTCAGCGGAAGGCGACGGCCGGGTAGCCGCGGTGCTCGGAAGTGCTGGCCAGGTGGGTGTGGCGCGACCTTTGCAACGCGCGCGCATGCGCGCTCAGCGGAAGGCGACGGCAGGGTAGCCGCGGTGCCGGAATCGCTGGCCAGGTGAATGTGGCGCGATCTCTGCAACGCTCGCGCATCCGCGGGCAGCGGGGAGGCGACGGTTGGCCGAGCCGCCGTGGTCGAGCCGCCGTGGCGACCCACGTCGAGACGACCGGCAGGGCGGCGTCCGAGCGAGAGAACAGCCCTGGTGCTCATCTCGGCCGACGGCGGGAGCGCACGCCCGCGGATCCGGAGCGGCGGTCGGAGTGGCTCGGACGGCGGTGCGGCGCACGCCGGACCTGGCTCTGTCCGCGGCGCCGGCCCTGCACGCGGATCGGCGAGCACTGCAAAGGTCGCCGAAAGGGGCACCCCGACCGGGCGCCAGAGGAGCCGCCCTGCACCCGGATCGGCCAGCACCGCAAAGGTCGCCGAAAGGGGCACCCCGACCGGGCGCCAGAGGAGCCGCCCTGCACCCGGATCGGCCAGCACCGCAAAGGTCGCCGAAAGGGGCACCCCGACCGGGCGCCAGAGGGGCCGCCCTGCACCCGGATCGGCCAGCACCGCAAAGGTCGCCGAAAGGGGCACCCCGACCGGGCGGAGAGGGCCGGGCCTGGACGAACCTGGCGACGGTGTTCGGCGCGACGCAGGCCTCCCGCCCCGTCCGGCGGACGGACCGCCCGGGGCCGACCGGCGAGGGGACGGGCCGCCCGGGGCTGACGGACCCCCGGGCCCCGGAGCTCAGGCCTGCTGCAGCCGCGAGCGGTCGAGGTCCGGCTCGAGGTAGATCACCCGGGCGTCCGGCACCGCCGCGCGCACCCGCGCCTCCGCGTCGTCGATCGCGCGCGCCACGGTCTCGACCGACGAGCCGGGCGGCAGCGCCAGCTTCGCCGCGACCAGCAGCTCCTCCGGGCCGAGGTACTGGGTCTTGATGTGGATGACGCGCTCGATCTCCGGGCCCTTCTCGAGCTCCTCGACGATCCTCGACAGCACCGGCCGCGTCGCGCCCTCGCCGATGAGCAGGCTCTTCATCTCGACGATGAGGATGATCGCGATGACGCCCAGCAGGACGCCGATGCCGAGGGTTCCGACGGCGTCCCACACCGGGTCGCCGGTGAGGACCGACAGGCCGACGCCGAGGAGCGCGAACACCAGGCCGACCAGGGCACCGGTGTCCTCCAGCAGCACGACCGGCAGCTCCGGGACCTTCGCCTGGCGGATGAACTGCCACCAGGTCCCGTCACCCTTGAGCGGGCGCGACTCGTGCACGGCGGTGCGGAACGAGTAGGTCTCCAGCCCGATCGCGACCACCAGGATGACGACGGCGACGAGCGGCGAGGTCAGCGGCTCGTGCGACTCCAGCTTGTGGATGCCCTCGTAGATCGCGAAGACCGAGCCGAGCGTGAACAGCAGCAGCGCCACGATGAACGAGTAGAAGTAGCGGTCCCGGCCGTAGCCGAAGGGGTGCTCCGGGGTCGCCGCCCGCCGGGCCGTGCGGCCGCCGAGCAGCAGCAGGCCCTGGTTCGACGTGTCGGCGACCGAGTGGACGGCCTCCGCGAGCATCGACGACGAGCCCGTGACGAGGAAGCCCACGAACTTCGCGATCGCGATTCCGGCGTTCGCTGCGAGCGCCGCGAGGATCGCCTTGGTACCGCCCTGTGCCGACACGTTCGCTCCCTGGGTCCGAATTGTGCGGCGGAAGGATATCCGGATGCCCGCGGCTCAACCGTGCGCGTTCACGGGTCGGGTCAGAGACCGTCGCCGGCGAGGTAGAGCTGGGTGCCCGGCGCCGCGCTCTCGACCTCGACGCCGGTGTCCCTCGCGGCGAGGAACAGCGCCCCGCCCTTGGGCAGCTCGAGGACCTCGGTCCCGGCCCGGACACACGCCTTGCCGCCGGTGGCCAGCAGGATCCGCGCACCGCCGTCGGGCACGGGGAGGCTGCCGGTGAGCCCGTCGTCGGACTGCCAGGTGCGCAGCAGGAACTCCTCGGCGGGCGTGTCGTAGCGGGTCCACGGCCCCTCGGGCTGGCCGGTGTGCACCGGCGGCGGCCCGGAGGTGAAGTCGAGGACGCGCAGCAGCTCGGGGACGTCGACGTGCTTGGGCGTGAGCCCGCCGCGCAGCACGTTGTCCGAGTTCGCCATCAGCTCGATGCCGGCGCCCGCGAGGTAGGCGTGCAGGTTGCCCGCCGGCAGGTAGAGCGCCTCGCCCGGGGTCAGGACCACCCGGTTGAGCAACAGGGCCGCGAGCACCCCCGCGTCGCCGGGGTAGCGCTCGGAGAGCTCCAGCGCGGTCCGGGCCTCCAGCGCCCAGTCCCCGCCCGACGGGTGGTCCCGGGCGGCGAGGGCGACCGCACCCTTCTGCAGCGCCGGGACCAGCTCGTCGAGCATGGCCTGAGGCAGCGTGATCCAGGTGGTGAACAGCGCGCGCAGCCCGTCCGGGCCGGGCTGGGCGGCCAGCAGCTCGACGTGCGGGGCCAGCTCGGGCACGTCGAGCGCGCGGAGCAGGCCGAGGGTCTCCATCGGGTCCCGGAACCCGACGAGCGCGTGGAACTCGGTGAGCGCGCAGATCAGCTCGGGCTTGTGGTTGGCGTCCCGGTAGTTGCGGTCCGAGGCGTCGACCGGGATGCCCGCGGCGTTCTCCCGCGCGAACCCCTCCCGCGCCTGGTCGAGGCTCGGGTGCGCCTGCAGGCTCAGCGGCTCGTCCGCGGCCAGGACCTTGAGCAGGAACGGCAGCCGGCCCTCCCAGCGCGCGCTGCGCTCGGCGCCGAGCAGACCCTCCGGGTCCCCGGTGAGCACGTCGAGCAGCGACGCGCGGCCCCCGTCGGGGCGCACGATCCGGGACGGGTCGCCCGGGTGCGCCCCCAGCCACATCTCCGCCTGCGGATGCGGAGACGGCACCGACTCGCCGAGCAGGTCGGCGATGACCGTGCGCGAACCCCACGCGTACGGCCGGACCGGGTTCTCCAGCAGCTCCAAGGCACTTCCTCGCTTCGTGCGGCGGTCGGCCCGTCAGGCCGGTTCGATGGCCCGGGTGGCCAGGCCGAGGTAGACGGCGGCGATCTCCAGCCGGGAGGCCAGCAGGGCGGCGCGCAGCAGCACCGCGTCCCGGGTGCCGCGCGGGACCTCGTCGACCGGGTGCTGCAGGTCCGCGGGCCAGCCCCGGCCGGTGCGGCGCACCGCGACCTGGGCCGGGTCCTCCTCGGCGGTCGCGAGCAGCACGACGCGGACCGGCGGCGCGTCCGGCCCCGGGTCGTCGAACGGGTCCCGGAAGATGTCCTCCCCGCGGTCGGCCAGGTCGACGGCCCGGCGCAGCGCCGTGGCCGAGGCGGCCTGGACGATGTCCGCGGAGTGGGCCACCACGCCGGCGTGCGTCGCCAGTGCCGTCGCCCCGTGCCCGGCGACGGCCGTCGCGGCCGGGTCGGCGCCCCAGAGCAGCGGGGTGCGCTCGGCCAGCCGCAGCGCCAGGGACTTCGCCGGGTTCATGAAGGGCTCGTGGTTCGGCTGGTTGCGCTCGGCCTCGGCGTCGAGGGCGTCGGCCAGCGGGTCGAGGGCCGGGTCCAGTCCGCCCGGCCACAGACCCAGCGCGGTCACGACGGTCAGCCCGACGGCGAGCGCCCGCGGCAGGTCCAGCGCGGGCGGCACCGGGATCCGGGGCTCGACGAACCGGGCGCGGCCGGCGCCCGCGGAGGCCACCGGGCCCTCGGCCGGGGCGGAGAGCACCACCTCGGCCCCGCGCCCGACGGCACGCGACACCGACTCGGCCAGCTCGACGTCCGCCGAGTCGGCGGAGTGGGCCAGCACCACGTCGAGCGGGCCGATCCACCCGGGCACGACGTCCGCCACCACCATCGGGACCGGGCACTGCGGCCCGAGCAGCGCCCCGACGATCTCCGCCGCCGCGCCCGACGAGCCCGGCCGGCGCAGGAACACCAGCGCCCGCGGGCGGTGCCCGGCCAGGCCGGCGACACCCGCCTCGGCCGCGGCCTGCGCCGCCGAGCGGACCTGGGCCCCCGCGGTCGCCGCCGCGCGCAGCACCCCGCCGGTGTCGGCGGAGGCGAGCGCGGCGGGGTCGGCGAGCAGGGTGTCGTCGAGCACGGTCGTCACCCGGGATTTCCGGTGTTCTCGGGGTCCTCGGCGGGCGGCGTGGTCTCCGGCGGCAGGGCCTCGTCGAGCAGCAGCACCGGGATCCCGTCGACGACGGGGTAGCGACGGCCGCAGGCGGTGCACACGAGCTGGTCCGCCACCGGCGTCAGGGGCGCGTGGTCCTCCGACGGGCAGGCCAGGATCTCGAGCAGCTGGGGGTCGAGCTGTACGGCCACGGTTCTCCTCACCTCACGTGCCGTTGATGCTGCCAGGGCGCGGGCGGGCGCGCCGGGTCCGTCCGGGGTACCCGTGCGGTCGCGACCGATCCGGGATGATCGGTCCGCGACCCGGCGGTTGGCCGCCCGCCGCGCTCAGGCGCGGACGATCGCGAGGACCTCGTCCCGCAGGGCCGCGACGGCGGCGTCGTCGGCGGCCTCGACGTTGAGCCGCAGCAGGGGCTCGGTGTTCGAGGCGCGCAGGTTGAACCAGGAGCCGTCCGGGAGGGCGACGGTGAGGCCGTCGAGCTCGTCGAACTCCACGCCGGGCCGAGCGCCGTAGGCCTCACGGACGGCGGCGACCCGATCGGCCTGGTCGGCGACGGTCGAGTTGACCTCGCCGCTGGCGCTGTACCGCTCGTACGCCGTCATCAGCCCGGACAGCGGCTCCCGCTGCCCGCCCAGCGCCGCCAGCACGTGCAGCGCGGCCAGCATGCCGGAGTCGGCCTTCCAGAAGTCCGTGAAGTAGTAGTGCGCCGAGTGCTCGCCGCCGAACACCGCGCCGGTCTCGGCCATCGTCTGCTTGATGAACGAGTGGCCCACCCGGGTCCGCACCGGGGTGCCCCCGTGCTCGCGGACGATCTCCGGCACGGCCTTCGAGGTGATCAGGTTGTGGATCACCGAGGCGCCAGGTGCCTTGGCCAGCTCGCGCACGGCGACCAGCGCGGTGATCGCGCTGGGGCTGACCGGCTCGCCCCGCTCGTCGACCACGAAGCAGCGGTCCGCGTCCCCGTCGAAGGCCAGGCCGATGTCGGCCCCCTCCGCGACGACGGCCTTCTGCAGGTCGACCAGGTTCGCCGGGTCGAGCGGGTTCGCCTCGTGGTTGGGGAAGGTGCCGTCGAGCTCGAAGTACAGGGGCACCACGTCCAGCGGAAGACCGCCGAGGACCTCGGGCACCGTGTAGCCGCCCATGCCGTTGCCGGCGTCGACCACCACGCGCAACGGTCGGATGTCGCCGAGGTCGACCAGGCCGCGCAGGTGGGCGGCGTAGTCGGCGATCAGCGTGCGGTGCCGCACGGTGCCGCCGCCGGGGCCCGCGGGCACCCCCTGCTCGACGGCCTCGCGGATCGCGGCGAGCCCGGTGTCCTGCCCGATCGGCGTCGCGCCCGCCCGGCACAGCTTGATGCCGTTGTACTTCGCGGGGTTGTGGCTGGCGGTGAACATCGCGCCGGGCACGTCGAGGCTGCCGGCGGCGAAGTAGAGCATGTCCGTGCTGGCCAGGCCGATGTCGAGGACGTCGAGCCCCTGGCCGGTCACGCCCTCGGCGAAGGCGGCCGCCAGCCCCGGCGAGGAGTCCCGCATGTCGTGGCCCACCGCGATCTCGGTGACGCCGGGGTCCTCGGCGCGCAGCAGACGGGCCACGGCCGCACCGACCTCGCGGACCGTGCCGGCGTCGAGCTGCTCGCCCACGACGCCGCGGATGTCGTACGCCTTGACGATCTGGGACAGGTCGGGCACGGGACCGGAGCCTAGCGGGCGGCCCCGACGGCCCGCGGGACGGCCGCGACCACACGCACCGGTCGCGCGACGGAGGGTGACGCGCGGTGGGGCCCGAGGTCAGTCCTCCGGCGGGGTGGGCAGCACGCGCAGGTGACCGCGGCGCCCGGTGGTGGCGCCCGGACCGGCGGTGACGGTGGTGGAGGCCTCGATGGGCCGGTCGGCCCGGCCGGCCTCCCGGACGGCCTCGGCGAGGGCGGTCAGGTCGTCGTCCGTGTGCTGCGGCGGCGCGAACTCGCCCTCGAAGCGGACGACCTCCCAGCCGCGGGGGGCCGTGAGCCGGTGGGCGTGCGCGGTGCACAGGTCGTAGGTGTGGGGCTCGGCCTGGGTGGCCAGCGGCCCGACGACCGCGGTCGAGTCCGCGTAGACGTAGGTGAGAGTGGCCACCGCGAGCTCGGTGCAGCCGCTCCGCGAACACCTCCGGACACTCAGCACGTCCCCGACGATAGCCCCCCGCGCCGACGGTTCCCGGCTGCGACGCGCGGGGCGGCCCCCACCCGCACGGGCGCGGTACGGACGGGCGACGGCATCGTCGCGTCGGGACGGCGGCGGCGACCCGGGCCGTACTATCGACGGGTGACGACCGCGCGCCGCATCCCGCGCCGCTCCCCCCGCCGGCGTGATCGCCGGGGCCGGGGACTGCGCGGCCTGCTGTACCCGGTGACCACGCCCTCCTTCCGCACCCGGGCCGAGCGGTTCGACGCCCGCGTGCTCGAGGCGCTCGAGCCGATCGAGCTGCGCTGGGGCCCGGAGCTGGTCGACCTCGACCTGGCCGTGGACGAGGTGCCGGAGGTCGAACGGACCTCCCCCGAAGAGGTCGTGTGGGGCACGGGGGTGCTCGCCGACGCGGGCGTGCCGCTGGCCCAGCTGGTGCCCGCCGGCGTCGACCAGGCGGGGCTGCCCTCCCGGGCGCGGATCGTGCTCTACCGGCGTCCGCTCGAGGCGCGCGCCCGCGGCGGCGCCGACCTGGGCGACCTGCTGCACGAGGTGCTGGTGGAGCAGGTGGCGGAGTACCTCAACATCGAGCCCGACGCCGTGGAGGGCGGGGCGGACTGAGGCGGAGCGGACTGAGGCGGAGGTGGTCCCGGCACGCGAGAGCCCGGACCGTCGCCGGCTGCGGGCACGCAGCCGGACACGTGTCCGGGCTCGGACGAGGGCGGGCCGCGATGCCCGCCCTTCGGTTCCTCCCCCGGCGCTGCTGCGTGCGCCGGGAGCGGATGACGTACCTGTGCGACCGTGTGGAGCTCTGTTGCCCGGTCCGCCGACCTCAGCCGGCGGCCCGGCGCAGGCGACGACGCTCCCGCTCGGAGAGCCCGCCCCAGATGCCGAACCGCTCGTCCTGCGCCAGCGCGTACTCCAGGCACTCCGCCCGGACCTCGCACCCCGCGCAGATGCGCTTGGCCTCCCGCGTGGAGCCGCCCTTCTCGGGGAAGAACGCCTCCGGATCCGTCTGCGCGCACAGCGCGCGTTCCTGCCAGTCCTGCTCGCCGTCGTCCTGACCGTCGACCAGTGTGTCGATCAGCCGCAGCCCCTCCGTGGGGCCGATCCCGAAGTTCTCCGGAGCGCCCACCGCCACTCCGATCGGATCGCTGATCGTGCCCGCCCCCGTGACGAACACGGTGTCCGTGAAAACGTCCACTCGCCCACCTCCCCGCGCCCGGCGAATGACACCGCTGTAAGTACAGCGGTGTCGGTCGGTTCCCCGCAACCCGGGGCTGCCGACCGGGTGACGGGTTCCACCCCTTCGGTCGCCCGTTCGGCAGAATGGTCAAGTGCGTGGAGTCCCCAACCGAGTCAGCCCGTGGTTCCTGCTGCTCCTGGCGGTGACGGTCGTCGGCGCGGTGCTCTGCGTCGTCGGGACCGAGTCGGCGCTGCAGGGCTCGACCGTCCTGTTGACCACCGGCGTGGTGCTGCTGGTGCTCGGCGGCTGGTGCGTCTCGCTGTGCCTGCACGAGTTCGGGCACGCCTACGTCGCGCACCGCGGCGGGGACCGCAGCATCGAGAACCGCGGCTACCTCACCCTGGACATCCGCCGGTACGCGAACGTCGGGCTGTCCTTCGTGCTCCCGGTGGTGTTCCTGCTGCTCGGCGGCATCCCGCTGCCCGGTGGCGCGATCTGGATCAACCAGTGGGCGCTGCGCTCGCGGCGGATCCGCTCGTTCGTGTCCTTCGCCGGCCCGGCCACCAACCTGGTCCTCGGCATCCTGCTGAGCCTGGCGGTGATCTTCGTCCCGATGAACGAGGGGCTCGCGGTCGGGCTGTCCTGCCTCGCGCTGATCCAGATCCTCGCGTTCGTGCTGAACATCCTGCCGGTGCCCGGCCTCGACGGGTACGGCGTGCTCGAGCCCTACCTGTCCCCGGAGGCCCAGCGGCTCGGTCACAAGGTGCGCCCGTGGGCCCCGCTCGTGCTGTTCCTGCTGGTCCTCGGGGTGCCCGGGGTCGCGCGCGTGCTGTTCGGGGTCGGGCAGTTCCTCTTCGCCCTGATCGGCGGCGACGCGCAGTACGCCGCCGCCGGGTACGGACTGCTGCTCTTCTGGCGCTGAGCTCGCCCGGTGCCGCCCCGCGGACTCAGCCGCGGGCGAGCGCGACCATCGCCGGTACCGTGTCCGACTCCGCCGGAAGCGCGTCGAGCGGCCACCAGGCCAGGTCGACCGACTCCGCGCTGATCGCCGGCACCGCGCCGGCGGGGGCCCGCACCAGGTAGCGGACGTCGAGGTGCCGGGTCGGCACGCCGAGCGAGCACGTCACGGGGTGGACGTCGACGTGCAGCGGGTGCTCGGCGATCTCCAGCCCGGCGATCCCGGACTCCTCGGTCGCCTCGCGCAGGGCCGCCGCCCGCAGCGACGCGTCGCCGGGCTCGCAGTGCCCGCCGAGCTGGATCCACCGCCCGACGCGCGGGTGCAGCGTGAGCAGGGTGTGCTCCCCCGGCGCGTCGACCACCAGCGCCGACGCGGTGAGGTGCCCCGCCGCGCACTCGCGGGCGCACGCGTCCTCCGGGCGGGCGAGGCAGAAGGCGATCAGGGCCTGCTGCAGCGCGGCCTGCCCGGCGTCGGGCGGCGACCACGCACGGAGCTCCTCGACCGCGACGGCCGGGCTCACCATCCGGGTGCCCCCTCCCCCGTGACGGCCGGCTTCACCATTCGAGCAACCCGGTGGCCGGGTCCGCCGGCGGTCGTGGACCGGCGGCCTCCACCGGCACCCCGACGGCGACGGCGCCGAGCGGCTGCCAGTCCTCGGCCAGCCCGAGCTCGGCCCGCACGACCTCCGGCGCGAAGATCGTGGACCCGACCCAGCACGAGGCCAGCCCCTCCGCGGCCAGCGCCACCAGCAGCGACTGCACGGCGGCCCCGCCGGCCACGGTGAACATGTCCCGCTCGGCCGCGCGGCGGGCCTCGTCGGGGTAGGCGTGCGCGCCGTCCCCGGTGCGGAAGGGCAGCACCAGCTCCGGCGCCCGGCGCAGCAGGTCGCCGCGGGCGAGCCGGCGCTCCACCTCGTCGGCCGGGCGCCCGTCGGCCTCCAGGTCGGCACGCCACCGCTCGCGCAGCGCGTCGAGCAGGGCGGTGCGCCGGGCGCGGTCGCGCAGCCAGACGAACCGGAAGGGCGTGCTGTGGTGCGGCGCGGGCGCGGTCAGCGCGACGCCGACGGCCCGGCGCACCGCCTCGGCCGGCACCTCGTCGGGCGCGAACTCGCGGACGCTGCGGCGCAGCAGCACGGCCTCGCGCCGGCCCTGCGCGAGCGCCTCCTCGGTGCCCAGCCAGAACAGGTCCTCGTCGACCGGCCGCACCAGGTCGCGGGCGGTCGACCCGTCCTCCCGGACGCCGAGACCGCGCACCACGGCCACCGGGGTGCCGCCGAGCTTGCCCTTGACCAGGTCCGCGGCGCCGGCCACCTCGTCCGCCAGGGCGACCTCGGTGACCAGCAGCTCGTTGCCCTCCGCGTCGACCGCGCCGCCGTAGCGGTGCAGCACGGGGAGCCCCGCGGACCCGATCGCGACGTCCGTCTGCCCGACCCGCCACGACCGGCCCATCGTGTCGGTGACCACCACCGCCACGTCGACGCCGAGCCGTTCCCGCAGCCCCTCCCGCAGCCGGGCGGCGCTCGCGTCCGGGTCGACGGGGAGCAGCGCCAGCTCGTCCCGCCGGACGTTCGAGCCGTCGACGCCGGCGGCGGCCTGCACGATCCCGAGCTTCGACGCGACGATCAGCGTCTTGCCCCGCCGGGCCAGGATCCGCTCGGTCTCGCCCTCGACGAGCCGGCGACGCAACTCGTCCCGCTCCTCGGGGTCCGTCGGTGCGGTGACGAGCCGGCCCTCGGCCTTGGAGAAGATCTTGCTGGTGACCACGACGACGTCGCCGGGCTCCAGCCACGGGGCGGCCTCGGCGACCGCGGCGGTCACGTCGTCCCCCGGACGGAACTCCGGCAGGCCGGGGACCGGGAGGATCCGCAGGCCCTCGGCGGCCCCGTGGTCGGGGATCAGGGAGGGGGCGGGCCGGGACACGGGCCGGGACGGGGTGGGCAGGGCGCTCACGGGCTGACCCCGGCCAGCTCGAACGCCGCCCGCGCCATGTCCGCGGTGGCCTCCACGTCCGTCATCAGCAGCGGGACCGCCCGCGTCTCCGCGCCCTCGACCTCCGCGGAGTCGCCCGAGTGCACCAGCCAGCCGTCGAGCAGGCCGCCCTTCGCCCGGCCGCCGTAGTGCCGGCCGACCGCCTCGGCGGTGGTGTCGACGCCGATCGCGGAGAGGCACGCGTCCGCCATGCCGCGCAGCGGCCGCCCGCCGACGATCGGCGACAGCCCGACGATCTTCGCCTTCGTGCCGACCAGCGCCTGCGGCATACCCGGGATCTGGATCATGGTGCCGATGCTGACGACCGGGTTCGACGGCGCGACCAGCACCACGTCCGCGTCCACGATCGCCTTGGCCGCGGCGGGCAGGACCTTCGCCTCGTCCGCCCCGACCGACGCGAACCGGTGGGCCGGGAACTTGGCCTGGTGGCGCACCCACCACTCCTGGAAGTGCACCGCGATCTGCGGCGGCGCGTCCTCCCGCGGCTCCGGGTTGTCGATCACCACGTGCGTCTCCACGCGGTCGTCCGTGGCGGGCAGCAGCCGCACGCCCGGCTTCCAGCGGTGGCACAGCGCCTCGGTGACCTGCGAGAGCGGGTAGCCCGCGCGCAGCATCCGGCTCCGGACCAGGTGGGTGGCGACGTCCCGGTCGCCGAGCCCGAACCAGGTCGGGTCCGCCTCGTAGGCGGCCAGCTCGTCCCGCACCGCCCAGGTCTCCCCGGCCCGGCCCCAGCCGCGCTCCGAGTCGATCCCGCCGCCGAGGGTGTACATGCAGGTGTCGAGGTCGGGACAGATCCGCAGACCGTGCATCCACACGTCGTCGCCCACGTTGACCACGGCGGTGACCTCGTGCGGGCCCTCGCCGGGCCCGACGGCGGGCAGCCCGAGGGCGGCCTTCACACCGAGCAGGAACCGGGCGCCGCCGACGCCGCCGACCAGGACCGTCACCTTCACGGCGCCAGGCTACGTCGGACCCCCGACACCGAGCGTGGGAGGACCTCGGTGACGGCGGCCACCACCTCGTCGGACCCGGGCTCGGTCCGCGGGCGGAAGCGGGCCCGCACGCTCCCGTCCGGGGCGACCAGGACCTTCTCGCCCCGACGATCTACATCTCGCGGTAGTCGCGGGGACTGAAGCGCGGGCCGAAGCGCGGGCGGCGGAACCCGGAGATCTCGACGTACCGCACGGCCCGGTGCCGCTGCGGCGCGTACGGGGCCAGCACCTCGAGCATCCCGCGGTCGTCGAGCGGGCGGCCGACGAGCGCCCAGCCGACCACGGTGGGGATGTGGAAGTCCCCGAAGCTGACGGCGTCGGGATCGCCCCAGGCGCGCTGGGCCACCTCCGCGGCGGTCCAGACACCGATGCCGGGGATGCGGCGCAACAGGATCCGGCCCTCCTCGCCGCCCAGCTCCACCGCCTTCTCCAGCCGGTGCGCGACCGCGGCGGCCGCCAGGATCGCCCGGCGCCGCGCCGAGTCCACCCCGGCCCTGTGCCACTCCCAGTCCGGGATCGAGCGGATCTGCGCGGGCGTCGGCGGGACGCGCATGCCCCGCGGCATCGCCCCGGTCGGACCGGGGGCGGGGTCGGAGAACCGCCAGCACAGCTCGCGCCAGGAGCGGCGCGCCTCGATCCCGGTGACCTTCTGCTCCAGGATCGCGGGAACCAGCTGGTCCCACACCCGCCGGGTCGAGCCGAGCCGGATGCCGGGGAGCCGGCGGGCGGCGTCGGCGATCAGCGGGTGGTGGGCGACGAACGCGTCCGGTTCGTCGTGCGCGCCGAGCAGGGCGGGCAGGCCGTCGAGCTCCCACCGCGCGCCCGGTCCCCAGCCCGCGGCGACGACCGTGCCGTCGCCGCGGCGGGACATCCGGACCGTCGCCGGCCCGTCGGGCGTGGTGGAGACGCGCCAGATCGCGGAGCCCTCACCGACCGAGCGCCAGGACGGATCGCCCCGCCCGCGGCGCAGCGGGGCGAGCACACCGGCGAGGTCGAGCCGGAAGTCCGGCCGCCACTCGCGCTCGATCACGGCCTCACCGTATCCGCAGTCCACCGGGGGTCGTGAGTGCGTACTGCCGCTCCGGGGGCAGTACGCACTCACGGCTCAGACGTCGGCCGAGAACCGGACCCCGTGCGGCGGGAGCTGGACCTCCGGCCACACACGCACGCCGCCCTTGAGCTCGCAGTGCGCCCCGACGACCGCCCGGTCGCCGATCACCGCGTCCCGGACGTGCGCACCCGCCTCGATCCGGGCGCCGGCGCCGACCACGGAGCTCTCGACGACCGCGTGCGGCTCGATCACCGCGCCGTCGAAGACCATGCAGCCCTCGACCTTCGCGCCCGCGCCGATCACCGCGTTCCGCCCGACCGCGGTGCCGCCGAACACGAAGGCGTCCTTCGCCACGCTGGCGCCGGGCAGCACGATCGACTCGCCGGCCGGGCCGGGCAGCGCCGCCGACGGCGCGACCCCGCGGACCAGGTCGGCCGAGCCGTGCACCAGGTCGGCCGGGGTGCCCATGTCGCGCCAGTAGGCGTTGTCCACGTGCCCGCTCACCCGCGCGCCGGCCTCGAGCAGGCCGGGGAAGGTCTCGCGCTCCACCGACACCACCCGGCCCTGCGGGATCTCCTCGATCACCGAGCGGCGGAAGACGTAGCACCCGGCGTTGATCTGATCGGTCGGCGGGTCCTCGGTCTTCTCCAGGAAGGCCAGCACGCGGCCGTCCGGATCCGTGGGCACGCAGCCGTAGGCGCGCGGGTCCTGGACGCGGACGAGGTGCAGGGTGACGTCCGCCTCGGTGCGCCGGTGCGTGTCGACGACGGCGGTGAGGTCCGTGCCGCACAGCACGTCCCCGTTGAAGACCATGACGTTCTCGGTCGTCAGGTGCTTGGCGACGTTCGCGATCCCGCCGCCGGTGCCCAGCGGTTGGTCCTCCACGACGTAGGTGAGCTCGAGATCGAGCGACTCCCCGTCGCCGAAGTGCTCCTCGAACGTCTCGGCGAGGTAGGAGGTGCCGAGCACCACGCGGCGCACGCCCGCGGCGCGGATCCGGGAGAGCAGGTGCGCCAGGAAGGGCACGCCCGCCGTGGGCAGCATCGGCTTCGGGGCCGACAGGGTCAGGGGGCGCAGACGGGTGCCCTTGCCCCCCACGAGCACGACGGCCTCGACGTCGTCCAGCACGAACGGTCCTCTCGTCGGCCGGCCGGTCCCCCGGTCCCGGTTCCGGTTCTCACTGTCCTCACTGCGTCTGTCATCACGGTGCCGGGGCGCGCCCGCGGGTCGCGCGGGCACGCACCGCCAGCCCGGCGCGCACGGCGGCCCGCAGCGGGGCGTACCGGAGGCCGGGATGCCGGTCGGCCAGGTAGCGGTAGGCGCTGCGATGGTGCTCGGCCAGCATCCGCGCGGACACCTCGGGCTTCGAGGTGGACACCCCGCCGGTGTGCACGACCTCGGCGGTCGGGACGTAGACGTTCAGCCAGCCGGCCCGGCCGAGCCGGTCACCGAGGTCGACGTCCTCGAAGTACATGAAGTAGCGCGGGTCGAAGCCGTCGACGGAGTCGAAGGCGGCGCGGCGCAGCAGGAGGCACGAGCCGGACAACCAGCCCGCGGTGCGCTCCCCGATCGCCGTCGCGGCCTGCCGGTACTCCGTCGACCAGGGGTTGCCCGGCCAGACGCGGCCCAGGACGGCGTGCCCGGCGCCGTGGCCGAGCGAGGGCAGCAGCCGGGCCGACGGGTAGACCGCGCCCTCCGGGTCGCGGATCAGCGGGCCGAGCGCGCCGGCGCGGGGCCAGCGGGCCGCGGCCTCGAGCAGCGTGTCGATAGCGCCCTCGCCCCAGACCAGGTCGGGGTTGGCGACGACGACCCACCCCACCTCGGGACCCAGCCCGGCGACCGCGCGGTCGGCGGCCGTGCCGTAGCCGACGTTCTCGCCGATCCGGAGCAGCTCCACCCCGTCGCGCTCCGCGGCCCGCTCGGGCGCGCCGTCGACGGAACCGTTGTCCGCCAGCACGACCCGCATCGGCCGCGCGGTCGCGGCCTTGAGCGAGTCGAGGAACAGCTCGAGGGTGTCGCCCGGCGAGTACGTGACGGTCACGACCGCGAGCTCGTCCCCGTACGTGCGGACCGCCGACTCCATGGCGGCTCACCCTAACGGTCCTGCCGACCCGACCGGTGCGGGGCTCGTGCACGCCGACGCGCGGGCCTCAGTCGTCCGTCGGGTCCACGCCGTCGAGCTCGGCGAGGGCCTCGGCCGCGGCGCGGTCGCCCCAGCTAAGCGCCATCTCCAGGTACCAGCGCGCCGCATCGGGCCGCCCGGTGTCGAGCAGGAACCGGCCGACGGTCCAGGCCCAGCCCGGCTCGTTGTGCCGCTCGGCCTCGCGGTACTCGCGCTCGGCCGCGTCGAGGTCGCCCCGGGCCACCAGGAAGGCGGCGTACGCGGTGTGCGCCCGGACGGCGCCCAGCTCACCGGCGCGGCGGTAGAGGGAGTCGGCCTCCTCCGCCCGCCCCTGCACGGCCCGGACGTCCGCCAGGGCGACGAGCGTGTCCGGGCGCCGCTCGTCCGCGTACCGCTCGGCGGCCGTCACGGCGGCGGCGAGGTCCTCCGCCTCCAGGTGCAGCGCGACGAGGTTGTCGGGGGCCTGGCGGTCACCCGCCTCGGCCGCATCGGTGAGGACCCGGACGGCCTCGGCGAACCGGCCGTCGGCGCGCAGCAGCAGGGCGAGGTCGTTGGCCGCGGGGAGCTCCCGCTGGGCCACGGCGAGACGCAGCATCTGCTCGGCCCGCGCGTGGTCCCCGAGCTCCGCGAACGCCACCCCCAGCCGCCCGGCGAACTCGAGGTGCCCCTGCTCGAGCAGCGGCGCGAGGAACTCGATCGCGGCGGTCCAGCTGCCGCTGTCCAGATAGGCCCGGACGAGCAGGTCGGCCGAACCGGGCTCGCGGGCCGCGACGGCGCGGCGCAGCGGCTCGACCGCCTCCCACGCCCGGTGCTCCTCGAGCAGCGCGCGGCCCCGGGCCGTGTGCGGGCCCTCCGGCGGGGGCACGGGGATCCGGTGGACGGATTCGGTCCGGGCGGCCTCGTCGGGCTGTGCGGTCATGGGCCCCTCACGGGTCGCAGAGAAGCGAGATGTGAATGGTCTCACTCCCCCCGGGCTCCGGCAGGACGGAGCGGCGATCACCCGAGATGATCACGCGGAGATCCGCGGCCGTCACTCTCCGGGATGGACGATCGCCCAGCGGTGATCTCCGTCCGCCGACACGCCGGGCGACGCGCCGCGATCATGCCTCCGGATGCTGCACCCTCTAGGGGCGGCCGGGAGGCGGCCGCGGGATCGTCCGTCGTCCGGTGCGAGCGAGGAGGTGGCGTGGACCCGACCACGGGTGGCCGCTCCTCCGCGGGCGGCCCGCGGCGGGAGCGCCGCGCCGGCGCCTCCGCGCTCTTCGGCGAGGGCGGCAGCCTGGCCGCCGGTGGCCCCGACCGTCCCCCACGGGCCCGCGCGACCGGCTCGGCGGGGCGGTCGGGCACCTCCTCGGACGAACGGCGGGCGGGCTCCTCCCGCGAGGGCACCGGATCCGGCCGAGGCACGTCCGGCACGGGCCGCACCAGCTCCGGGTCCTCGGACCGCCCCCGCCGGGAGGACGACACCGGCGGCACCCGGCGGACGCCACCCGAGCGCTCGTCGGGGACCGGCGGCTCCGGCCGGGGTCGCGGGTCGGGCACGAGCGCCACGGGGGGCACGTCCGCCCGGTCCGGCTCCCGCGCGGCTTCCGCCCGCCGGAGCGCCGCGGACCGCGACGAACCCCGCCGACCCGTCCGCCGGACCGTCGACGAACCGCCGCCGCGCCGCGGCCGGGACGTCTCACGCGGCGCCGCGGCCACACGGCCGCCCACCCGCACACCGCCCCGCACACCCCCGCCGGCGCGTCCCCGCCCGGCCGCGCCACCACCCCCGAGGCCCGCCGGTCGCCTCCTCCGCCGGGCCCGGATCACGGTCTGTGTCCTGTCGGCGTTGGTCGTCGCGGTCACCGGCACCGCGTGGGGCCTCTACCGCGACATCACCGCAGGCCTGACCACCACCAACGTCATCACCGGCAGCTCCTCCGGTGGCGGGCAGAACATCCTGCTGGTGGGTGTGGACAGCCGCACGGACGCGCAGGGCAACCCGCTGCCCGACGACGTCCTGCGCACGCTGCACAGCGGCGCCGAGTTCGGCGTCCTCAACTCGGACACGATCATCGTGCTGCACATCCCCGCGGACGGTGGCAGCGCGACGGCCTTCTCGATCCCGCGGGACAGCTACGTCGACATCCCCGGCTACCGCAAGGACAAGATCAACGCCGCTTACCCGGCCACCAAGGCGCTCAGGGCGGAGGAGCTGGTGAGATCCGGCGTGTCGCAGCGCGACGCCGACCAGCAGTCGTCCGCGACCGGGCGGACCGCGCTGATCGAGACGGTCCAGGACCTCACCGGCCTGACGATCGACCACTACGCCGAGATCAACCTGCTCGGCTTCTACAACCTGACCCAGGCGATCGGCGGCGTCGACGTCTGCCTCAACGCCGCGGTGAACGACGAGTTCTCGGGCGCCCGCTTCGCCGCCGGCCCGCAGACGATCTCCGGGGCGGACGCGCTGGCCTTCGTCCGCCAGCGGCACGGGCTGCCCGAGGGCGACCTCTCCCGCATCCGCCGGCAGCAGGTGTTCCTCGCCGCGGTCGCCGACAAGATCCTCTCCAGCGGCACCCTGACGAACCCCGGCACGCTCTCGGCGCTGCTCGACGTCGCCGAGAAGTCGCTGGTCATCGACTCGGGATGGGACCTGCTGGGCTTCGCCCGGCAGGCCTCGGACATCGCGGCCGGCAACATCGACTTCCTCACGATCCCGACGCAGGGCGGCGCGAGCAACGAGCGCGGCGACGTCGTGCTGGTCGACCCTGCTCTGGTCCACCAGTTCGTCGAGCAGCGGACCGCGCCGAAGGAGGAGGCCGAGGAGGCCGCCGAGACGAGCGCGCCCATTGTGGACCCGGCGACCGTCACGGTCGACGTCGGCAACGGCTCCGGCGGCACCGGACTGGCGGCCCAGGTCGCCGACCGGCTCGGCGGGGCGGGCTACCTGCGCGGCACCGTGGAGAACTCGGCGAGCCGCTCCACCTCGGTGGTCCGCTACGCGCAGTCGGACGGCGACGAGGCCGCCAGGGCCGTGGCCGCCCAGCTCGGCGGGATCGGCGTCGAGCAGGCCGACGGCGTGGCGTCCGGGCACGTCCAGGTGCTGCTCGGAACGGACTTCGCCGGCGCCTCCGCGGCGGCCGCCCCGAGCACCGCCGGCGGTTCCTCGGCGCCGGCTCCCACGCCGACCACCGAGGTCAACGCGGGCGGCGTACCGTGCATCGACTGATCGCCCGCCCCTGACCGACCGCGCTGACCGACCGCGCTGCTCGACCGCACTGCTCGACCGCACTCGAAGGACGTCCGTGTCGCTGACCGCCACCCTGCTCGACCCGGTCCTCGCCGCCGCCCCGGCCCGGCCGCTGATCACCTTCTACGACGACGCGACCGGCGAGCGCATCGAGCTGTCCGCGGTCACCACGGCGAACTGGGTGGCCAAGGCCGCCAACCTGCTGCGGGACGAGTGCGACGTCGAGCCGGGCGGGAGGGTCGCCGTCCTGCTCCCGGCGCACTGGCAGACGGCCTCGGTGCTTCTCGCGGCGTGGTCGTGCGGGGCCGAGGTGGTCGGCGAGCCGGCCGAGGCGGACCTCGTGCTGTGCGACGCCGGGCGGCTCGACCTGGCGCTGGCCGCCGAGCCGTCGGGCGGGGTGGTCGCCCTGTCCCTCGACGCCTTCGGCCGCGGGATCGAGGGCCTGCCCGCCGGGGTGGTCGACTTCGCCACCGAGGTGCGGCTGCACGGGGACGAGTTCGTGCCGTGGGGGCCGGTGCCCGCCGACGCCCCCGCCCTCGACGGCATGCCCACCACCGAGGTGACCGCCCGCGCGACGGCGCGCGCCGCCGACCTGGGACTGTCGGGATCGGACCGCGTGCTGTCCACGCGGGACTGGACCTCGCGCGAGGACCTGGTCGACGGCCTGCTCGCCGTCCTCGCCGCCGGTGCCTCGCTCGTCCAGGTCGCGCACGCCGACGCGAGCCGGCTGGAGCGCAAGTACGAGACGGAGAGGTGCACCGCCCGCCTCTGATCGGACGGGACGGGCGGACCGGTCGCGGCGGCGGGCCGAGGCGGCGCCGGCGGGGCGGGCTCGGCGAGAGCGGCGCAGGTGGGCTGGCTACGGTGGGGCGATGACCAGCGCCCCCACCCAGAGCGTGACCGCCTCCGACGTCGACGCGGCGGCCGGGCGGTTGCGCGCGGTGATCGGGCCGAGCCCGCTGCAGCTCTCGGCGCGGCTGTCCGACACCGTCGGCGGTGAGGTGTGGCTCAAGCGCGAGGACCTGCAGCCGGTCCGCTCCTACAAGATCCGCGGGGCGTACAACCTCGTCGCGCAGCTGTCGCCGGAGGAGCGCGAGCGCGGGGTGGTGTGCGCGAGCGCCGGGAACCACGCCCAGGGCGTCGCGTTCGCGTGCGCGCGCCTGCACGTCAAGGCCCGTGTCTACCTGCCCCGCACCACGCCGCGGCAGAAGCGGGACCGGGTCGCCCGGCTGGGCGGGAAGGTCGTGGAGGTGGTGGTCGTCGGCAACACCTACGACGACGCCGCCGCGGCCGCCGCCGCCGACGCCGCGCAGACCGGCGCCACCCTCGTCCCCGCCTTCGACGACCCGCGCACGGTCGCCGGGCAGGGCACGGTCGCCCGCGAGGTGCTCAACCAGCTGGCGGACCCGCCGGACCAGCTCATCGTGCCGGTCGGCGGCGGCGGCCTGCTCGCCGGCACCCTCGCCTACCTGCGCGAACGGCACCCGGAGGTCCGGGTGATCGGGGTCGAGCCGGCCGGCGCGGCGAGCATGGCGGCGGCCCTGGCGAAGGGCGAGCCGACCACGCTGGCCGAGGTGGAGCCGTTCGTCGACGGCGCCGCCGTGCGCCGGGTCGGCGACACGACCTTCCCGATCGTGCGGGACGCGTCCGTCGCGGTGGAGGCGGTCGAAGAGGGCCGGATCTGCGTCGAGATGCTCGCGCTCTACCAGTCGGACGGGATCATCGCCGAGCCCGCGGGCGCGCTCGCCCCGGCCGCGCTGGGACAGCTCGACATCCCGCACGGCTCGACGACGGTGTGCCTGCTCTCCGGCGGCAACAACGACGTCAGCCGCTACGCCGACATCGTCGAGCGCGCCCTCGTGTGGGAGGGCCGCAAGCACTACTTCCTCGTGGAGTTCCCGCAGGAGCCGGGCGCGCTGCGCCGCTTCCTCGACGACGTCCTCGGCCCGGACGACGACATCACGCTCTTCGAGTACGTCAAGCGCAGCAACCGGGAGACCGGCCCCGCACTCGTCGGGGTCGAGCTGGGCGACCCGGCCGACCTCGAGCCGTTGCTCGCCCGCATGGAGGCCGCCCCGCCGCAGATCGAGCGGATCCCGCCGGACTCCCCGCTCTTCCGCTTCATCCTCTGAACGAACGGCGCTCTCGCTCACGAGATGTGAGCGAGAGCGCCGTTCGTGCGAGGGTCAGCGGAGCAGGGAGCGCGCCATCACCATGCGCTGCACCTGGTTGGTGCCCTCGTAGATCTGGGTGATCTTGGCGTCCCGCATCATCCGCTCCACCGGGAAGTCCTTGGTGAAGCCGGCGCCGCCGAGCAGCTGCACCGCGTCGACCGTCACCTGCATCGCGGTGTCCGAGGCGAGGCACTTGGCGGCCGAGGAGATGAAGCCGAGGTTCTTCTCGCCGCGCTCGGCGCGGGAGGTCGCGACGTACACGAGCTGGCGCGCGGCCTCCACCTTCATCGCCATGTCGGCGACCATGAACTGGATGCCCTGGAAGTCCGCGATCGCCTTGCCGAACTGCTTGCGCTCCTTGATGTAGGCGATCGCCTGGTCGAGCGCGCCCTGCGCGATGCCGACGGCCTGCGCGCCGATCGTCGGGCGGGTGTGGTCCAGCGTGGCGAGCGCGGTCTTGAAGCCGGTGCCCTCGGCGCCGATGATCCGATCGCCCGGGATCCGGCAGTCGGTGAAGTAGATCTCCCGGGTCGGCGAGCCGGCGATGCCGAGCTTGCGCTCCTTCGGGCCGACCTCGAAGCCCGGGTCGTCCTTGTGCACCACGAACGCGGAGATGCCGTTGGCCTTCTTCTCCGGGTCGGTCACGGCCATGACCGTGTACCAGGTGGACTCGCCGGCGTTGGTGATCCAGCACTTGGTGCCGTTGAGGACCCAGTCGTCACCGTCCCGGCGGGCGCGGGTCCTCATCGACGCGGCGTCCGAGCCGGCCTCGCGCTCCGAGAGCGCGTAGCTGATCATCGCCTCGCCGGAGGCGATCGACGGCAGCACCTGCTTCTTCAGGTCCTCGGAGGCCGACAGCAGGATCGGGACCGAGCCGAGGCCGTTGACCGCCGGGATGAGCGACGACGACGCGCAGACCCGCGCGACCTCCTCGATCACGATGCAGGCGGCCAGCTCGTCCGCCCCCTGGCCGCCGTACTCCTCGGGAATGTGCACGGCCTGGAACCCGGCCTTGACCAGCGCGTCCTTGGCCTCGTGGGGAAAGCGCGCCTGCTCGTCCACCTCCGCGGCGTGCGGCGCGATCTCCTTCTCGGCGAGCGCACGCACGGCGTCGCGGAGGGCCTCGTGCTCCTCGCTCAGCCGGTAGGCGTCGAAGTCGGCGTTCACCATCTCTTCTCCCACGTCGGTGTGTCTCGGTGCGCCCACTCTAACGGCACTCCGTGCCACAGAACAACGCCGCTGCTACCCTCCGTGCCATGTCCCCCGTCACTCCGCGCCGCGGCCGCTCGGCCGCGGGTCGTGCGGAGGTGCGCCGCGACCTGGTCACGGCGGCCGTGGACCTGTTCACCGCGCAGGGGTACGACGACACGACGGTCGACGACATCGCCGCGGCCGCCGGCGTCGGGCGACGGACCTTCTTCCGGTACTTCAAGGGCAAGGAGGACGCGGTCTCCCCCGACCACGAGCGGGGTCTGGCCCGGATCGCCGAGGTCTTCGCGACCGCGCACCCCACCGAGCCGCTGGTGTCGGTGGTGCTCCGCGCCGGCGAGACGGTGTTCGACCTCTACCTGTCCGACCCGGAGACGGCGCGGAAGCGGTTCGCGCTGGTCCACGAGGTGCCCGCGCTGCGCGACCGGGAGGCCGCGATGGTGCACCGCTACCGCAGGCTCTTCACCAAGGAGCTCGCCGCCCGGCTCACCGACGTCGACGACGGCGACCTGCGGGCGGCCGTCACGGGCGCGGCCGTGGTCGCCGCGCACAACCAGGCCCTGCGCCGCTGGCTGGCCGACGGCGGCACCTCCGACGGCACCGAGGCCTGCCGGGCGTACTTCCGAAGGGTCGCCGCCATGCTGCCGCTGGAGCAGGCCCCGGACCTGGAGCAGGTGGCCCGACGACTGGAGCGTGCGGCCCGCTCCCTGGAGCGCCGCACCAACTGAGCCCGGCCGGTTCTGGGCCGGACGGCCGATGCCGCGGCGGACCCGCTACGCCACGATCACCCGGTGAGCGAGATGAGCCCCGAGGAGTACCTCGACACCGTCGACGAGAAGCGCCGCGCGGACATGCTGGCGCTGGACGCGATGATCCGCGAGACCGCTCCCGGCCTGGAACGCGTGGTGCAGCGCGGGATCCTCGGCTACGGCCCCTTCCGGTACCGCTACGCCACCGGGCGGGAGGGCGAGGCCACGCTGATCGGGCTGGCCGCGCAGAAGCGGCACCTCTCGCTGTACGTCCTGTGCGCGATCGACGGCCGGTACCTGGCCGAGACCTACGCCGACCGGCTGCCCGGGGCGTCGATCGGGAAGTCCTGCGTGCGGTTCACCTCGCTGGCGAAGGTGGACCGGGAGGTGCTGCGCGAGCTGGTCGCGACCGCGGCCGCCCACGGCCCGCAGGACGCGGCGGGCCCGGACCGGGCCCGGACATGAGTGATCCCCGGGCCGCGCCCCGTCGGAACGGGGAGCGCGATGCCGAGCTGGACTGGGCTCGGGCCCGGGGACCACTGGTGACCGCCTGGGATTCGCCGGCACCTACCGGCTTCCACTGGCCGTCAGGAAGACGTCCTGATGGTGCCTAGCGGACAGCCACCTCACGAGTCCTGTCGCTAATCAACGTCGGACCACCTCCCTTCTCGTGTACCGCCACCCTACGACCGAGGGACGGCTGCGCGCCACGTGATTCGCGGATGTGATCAGGACCTCTGGCCGGTGGCCTTCGCGCGCAGGGCCTCGTCCTTCTCCAGCACCATCGCCTCGAGCGCGGACTGGAAGGTCTCCATCCGCTCGCGCAGCGTGGGGTCCGCGGCGGCGAGGATCCGCACGGCCAGCAGACCGGCGTTGCGGGCGTTGCCCACGGCGACGGTCGCGACCGGCACCCCCGCGGGCATCTGCACGATCGACAGCAGCGAGTCCAGCCCGTCGAGCACCTTCAGCGGCACGGGCACGCCGATCACCGGCAGCGGGGTCGCGGCGGCGACCATGCCGGGCAGGTGGGCGGCGCCGCCGGCGCCGGCGATGATCACCTGGATGCCGCGGCCGGCCGCGTCCCGGGCGTAGTCGAGCATCCGCTGAGGGGTGCGGTGGGCGGAGTACACGCCGACCTCGTACTCCACGCCGAACTCGGCGAGCGCCGTGCCGGCGGCCTCCATGACCGGCCAGTCCGAGTCGCTGCCCATGATCACGCCGACGCGTGCGGTCACACCCGTGCTCCCGTCTCGGTGGGGACCTCGGACGGCACGCCCGCCGCCCCCTCGTGCACCGACCAGCCGTCGTCCCACCGTGCGGTGGAGAGCCAGTGGGCCGCGAGCACGGCCTTGCGCCGGGCCTCGGCGAGGTCGGCGCCGAGCACGTTGACGTGCCCGACCTTGCGCAGCGGCCGCTCGCCCTTGCCGTAGAGGTGCACCTTGACGTCCGGGAAACGGGCGAACAGGTGGTGGATGCGCTCGTCGACGCTCATCTCCGGCGTGGTGTCGGCACCCAGCACGTTGGCCATGACGACGACCGGGGCGGTCATCGTGGTCGTGCCCAGCGGGTAGTCGAGCACGGCCCGCAGGTGCTGCTCGAACTGCGAGGTGCGGGCACCTTCGATCGTCCAGTGCCCGGAGTTGTGCGGGCGCATCGCCAGCTCGTTGATGACGAGCCCGGCGTCCGTCTCGAAGAGCTCGACGGCGAGCAGCCCGGTCACGTCGAGCTCCCGCGCGATCCGCAGGGCCAGCGACTGGGCCTCCAGCGCGCGGTCCTCGGGCAGGTCCGGCGCGGGCGCCAGGACCTCCACGCACTGGCCCGCCTCCTGGACCGTCTCGACGACGGGCCACGCGGCGGCCTGGCCGAACGGCGAGCGGGCGACCTGGGCGGCCAGCTCGCGGCGCATCGCCACGGCCTCCTCGACCAGCAGCGGGGTGCCCGCGGCGAGCAGCTCGCGGACGAGGTCCGGATCGGTTCCGCGCAGGAACCAGACCCCTCGGCCGTCGTACCCGCCACGAGCGGCCTTGAGCACGAGCGGCCAGCCGTGCTCGGCCGCGAACGCGTCGACCTGCTCGGGGGTGGTGATCTCGGCGAAGGCCGGCACCGGCAGCCCCATAGCCGACAGCCGCCTGCGCATCACGAGCTTGTCCTGCGCGTGCAGCAGGGCGTCGGGGTGCGGGCGCACCGGCACGCCCTTCGCGACGAGCGCCCGCAGGTGCTCCTGCGGCACGCCCTCGTGGTCGAAGGTCACCGCGTCGCAGCCGACGGCGAGGGCCTCGAGCGCGGCGAGGTCGTCCGCCCCGCCGGGGACGACGTCCGGCGCCACCAGCGGCGCGGGCTCGTCCGGCTTGACCGCCAGGACCCGCAGCGACTGGCCCAGCCCGATGGCGGCCTGGTGCGTCATCCGGGCCAGCTGGCCCCCGCCGACCATCCCGACGACCGGGAAGTCCCGGCGCGGTACAGAGGTGCTCACGGTCGCAGAAGCCTACCGACCGACACGCGCGGGACCCGGGCCGGACGCCGGTGTGCTGCGACGTTCTGGCACGATCGATCGAGTGTCCCTGGTCGAGACGACGCTGGCGCGCATCCCCGAGCCCTACCGCGGCATCGCCATCCGGCACCGGGAACTGCTGAAGTTCGCGGTCGTCGGCGGGGCGACGTGGGTGATCGACACCGCGGTCTTCCTGGTGCTCAAGACCACCGTGCTGGACACCAAGCCGCTCACCGCGAAGATCATCGCGGTCCTGGTGGCGACCATCGTGTCCTACGTCATGAACCGCGAGTGGTCCTTCCGGACCCGCGGCGGGCGTGAGCGCCACCACGAGGCGCTGCTGTTCTTCCTCGTCAGCGGTCTCGGGGTGGCGATGTACTCCGCCCCGCTCGCGGCCTCGCGCTACCTGTTCCACCTGCAGGTGCCCGAGGTGTCGCTGCTCGCCCAGGAGATCGCGGACTTCGTCAGCGGGCAGATCCTCGGCACGCTCGTCGGCATGGCCTTCCGCTGGTGGGCCTTCCGCCGGTTCGTGTTCCCGGACGAGAACGTGCGCCGCCAGGTCACCGTCCCCGAGCACATCGACGAGCTGGGCCAGTAGCACGGCTCACCAGTCGATCGCGCGCAGGAAGCCCAGCAGCGCGGCGTTCACCTCCGCCGGGCGCTCCTGCTGCACCCAGTGGCCGGCACCCTCGACGAGGACCTCCCCGCGCAGGTCGTCGAGGTACTCGGCCTGGCGGTCCGGCGGCGTCATCCGCAGGACGGGGTCGGCGTCGCCGGCGAGGAAGAAGCTCGGCACGGTGACGTGCGCCCCCGCGAGCTCGCGCGTGGTCTCCCAGTTGCGGTCGAAGTTCCGGTACCAGTTGATCCCGCCCGTGAACCCGGTGCGGGCGAACTCGGCGGCGTAGTGGTCGAGCTCCTCCTGGGTGAGCCAGGCCGGGAGGGTCTCGGGCTGGGGCAGCCGCTCGACGATGCCGCGCCCGTCGTCCGGGCCGATCAGCCGCGTGCCGTCCCCGGCGACCAGCCCGCTGAGCATGCCGCGCATGGTGCGGGCCGGGTCCTTCGCCATCTCCCCGTCGGCGACGCCCGGCTCCTGGAAGTGCAGGATGTAGAAGAACCTGCCGGCGAGCTTCTCCCGCCAGATCTCCGTCGGCGGCCGCTGGGCGCGGGGCACGAACGGGACGCTCATCCCGCACACGCCCGCGACCCGCTCCGGGTGCAGGAGCGCCAGGTTCCACACGACCATCGCGCCCCAGTCGTGCCCGACGAACACCGCCCGCTCCTCGCCGAGGTCGTCGAGCAGCGCGACGAGGTCGCCGGTGAGGTGGTGGATGTCGTAGTCCTCGACCCGCTCGGGGCGCGACGAGCCGCCGTACCCGCGCTGGTCGGGCGCCACCGCGCGATAGCCCTCCGCCGCCAGCGCGGGCAGCTGGTGCCGCCAGGAGTACGCCAGCTCCGGGAAGCCGTGCGCCAGGATCACCGGGCGGCCCGAGCCCTCCTCGGTGACCCGCAGCCGCACCCCGTCGCCCACCTCGACCGTCCGCTCCGCCATACCCGCACCGTAACCGAGCGGGCGTTCAGGAGGACGGCTTCGGCGCGAGCACCTGGTCGGCCGATGCCGCCGGCCGCTCCCGAGCGCTCCTCCCCTACCGCGGGGTGCCGGCACGCCGGGGCGGCCCGACGACGTCGTCGGCGCGGGCGGCGGGCAGGAAGATCGTGAAGGTCGGCGGGCGGGCACGGGAGAGCTCCAGCCGCCCCCCGTCCGCCTCCACGAGCGCCCGGGCGAGCGCGAGCCCCAGCCCGGTCGACGACTGGACCGACACACCCCTGTCGAACACGTGCGGCACCAGCTCCTCGGGGATCCCCGCACCGGTGTCGCTCACCTCCACGACCAGCGCGTTCGCGCCCTCGCGCGCGGAGATCGTCACGGTGCCGCCGCCGTGCTGCAGCGCGTTGTCGACCAGGGCACCGACCGCCTCGCGGATGCGGGCCGGGGTGACCCGGGCCAGCAGCCCCTCCGGCACCCGGAGCTTGAGCCGCCGCCCCGCGGCCTCCAGCGCGGGGCGCCACTCGTCGGCGACCTCGGTGAGGCCCGAACGCAGGTCCATCGGCTCGGCGCCGGCGGCGCGGGCGGCCCGGGCGGCCTCCAGCAGCTCGTCGAGCACCTCGGAGAGCTTCTCCGTCTGCTCCAGCGCCGCCAGCGCCTCCCGGCGGGCGCTGGGGTCGGGGTGGGTGGAGAGCTCGTCGAGCCGCAGGGTGAGCGCGGTGATCCGGCTGCGGAGCTGGTGCGAGACGTCCCCGACCAGCGCCCGCTCGCGCTGCACCAGGTCGGCGAGGGCGCCGGCGGAGGTGTCGAGCACGTCCGAGACCCGGTCGAGCTCGGGGATGCCGTGCCGGTGCGGGGCGCGCCGGAAGTCGCCGGCGCCGAGCCGCGCGGCCCGGTCGGCGACGTCGAGCAGGGGCCCGGCCAATCGGCGGGCGGTGACCGTGGCGACCACCGCGCCCGTGCCCACGGACAGCACCACCAGCAGGATCACGATCACGGTGACCTGCACCTGCTGGGTGCGCATCACCGAGATCGGCTCGGAGAGCGTGATCGTGCCGCCCTGCCCGAACGGCAGCGACTCGGAGAGGATGTCGTGGCTCTCGAGGGCGCCGACCCGCTGGACCGGGGTGCCCGGGACGTCGACCACGAGCTCGCCGCCGGAGGGCACCGCGAGCGCGATCGCCGCCGAGTCGATCGGGGCGCCGGGGGGCTTGTCGTCCAGCCGGTCGTCGATCTGCTCGAGCCGCTGGATCAGCTCGGCCCGGGTGAAGTCGTCGACCAGCCGCCAGGTGGTGAAGGCCAGCGGACCGCCCAGGACCAGCGCCGTGACCGCGACGACGAACAGGGTCGAGAGCAGGATCCGGCGGCGCACGCGGGATCAGCCGTGGTTGAAGCGGAACCCGACGCCGCGCACCGTCGCGATGCGCCGCTCGCCACCGATCTTGCGGCGCAGCCAGGACATGTGCATGTCCAGCGTCTTCGAGGTCTTCATGTCGGGGTCGTTCCACACCTCGCGCAGGATCTCCTCGCGGGTGACGACCTGCCCGGCCCGCAGCAGGAGCACGCGCAGCAGCTCGAACTCCTTGTTGGCCAGGCCGACCTCCTCGCCGTCGACGAGGACGCGGCGGCCGGAGAGCTCCATCCGGACCCCGCCGACCTCGACCGTCTCGGGGGTGAGCCGGCGCAGCAGCGCGCGGACGCGGGCGAGCAGCTCGGCGAGCCGGAAGGGCTTGCCGACGTAGTCGTCCGCCCCGGCGTCGAGGCCCACGACGAAGTCGACCTCGTCCGTCCGTGCGGTGAGCATCAGCACCGGCAGGTCGGGGAAGTCCGGGCGCAGCCGGCGACAGACCTCCAGCCCGTCCATCCCGGGCAGGCCCAGGTCGAGGACCAGCAGGTCGACGTGCCCCTGCCGGACGGTCTCCAGCGCGGCGGCGCCGTCGGCGGCGACGTCCACCTCGTAGCCCTCGCGCTGGAGGGCGCGGGAGAGCGGCTCCGCGATCGCGGTGTCGTCCTCCGCCAACAGGACGGTGGTCACGTCCGTGAGCTTAGGCCCGTCCGCATACCGGCACGCGTGGCATGCTCCCGGCCCGTGACCTCCACCGGGACCGATTCGGACACAGGGGCGGATCTCGCCCTCGCGCTCGAGCTCGCCGACATCGCCGACGCGATCACCCTGCCGCGCTTCCGCGCCGCCGACCTCCGGGTCACGCGCAAGCCGGACCGGACGCCGGTGACGGACGCGGACACCGCCGCGGAGGATGCCCTGCGCGCGGCCCTGACCGGGCAGCGGCCGGACGACGCCGTGCTCGGCGAGGAGCGCGGCGGCTCGCTCGACGCGCTGCCGCCGAGCGGGCGCGGCTGGGTGCTCGACCCGATCGACGGCACCAAGAACTTCTCCCGCGGCATGCCGGTGTGGGCCTCGCTGATCGCGCTCACCGAGCACGGGCGGCCGACCGTGGGCGTGGTGAGTGCGCCCGCGCTGGGCCGGCGCTGGTGGGGCGCCGCCGGACACGGGGCGTGGACCTCCGACCGCCCGGGCGGGGAGGCGCGGCGGATCTCGGTGACCGGGGTGGCCGAGCTGGGCGACTGCTACGTCTCGACGACCGACCTGAACACCTTCCGCGGGCACGGCCTGCTCGGCGCCTGGCTCCGGCTCACCGACGCCTGCTGGGAGACCCGGGCCTTCGGCGACTTCTGGCAGCACTGCCTGGTGGCCGAGGGCGTGATCGACCTCGCCGTGGAGCCGGAGGCCAACGCCTGGGACCTCGCCGCCGTGCAGCCGATCCTCGAGGAGGCGGGCGGGCGGCTCACCGACCTGCGCGGCCGGCCGGGCTTCGCCGGCGGCAACGGCATCGCCTCCAACGGCCTGCTGCACGACGCCGCTGTGACGATCCTCGGGGCCGACTGAGGCCTGGCACGGGTTAACGTTCGTTCATGCCGGATGCCCCCGAGATCGCGTTCGAGGACCTCACACCGGGCCGGGTCTTCGACTTCGGTTCCGTGACGGTCGACCACGACGAGATGGTCGAGTTCGCCCGCCGCTTCGACCCCCAGCCCTTCCACCTCGACGAGGCCGCGGGCAAGGAGTCGATCTTCGGTCGGCTGGCCGCGTCGGGCTGGTTCACCGCGGGGCTGTGGATGCGGCTCTACGTCGACGAGCTGCTGCTGCGCTCCACCGCCCTCGGCTCCCCGGGCGGCGACGAGATCTCCTGGCCGGCGCCGGTGTTCGCGGGCGACGAGCTGCACGCCTCGCTGGAGATCCTGGAGGCGCGCCGCTCGTCGTCGAAGCCGTGGATGGGCCTGATCACGCTGCGGGCCTGGATGCGGCGCGACTCCCCGACCAGCGACGACATCGTCTACCGCGCCCGTTTCACGGGCATGTTCGGCTCCCGGGAGCACGCCCGCCCCTGAGGCCGCGGGCCCCGGGCGCTCAGCCGCCGGACAGCGCCTTCACCACCCGCGAGGGCGAGGGGCGGCCGAGCTTGCCCGCCATCCACACGCTGGTCTCCACCAGGGCGTCGAGGTGAGCGCCGTGGCCGATGCCCAGGCCGTCGAGCATCCACACGAGGTCCTCGGTGGCGAGGTTGCCGGTGGCCGACCTGGCGTAGGGGCAGCCGCCGAGCCCGCCCGCCGACGAGTCCACCGTGGTGACCCCGCGGCGCAGGGCGGCGAGGGTGTTGGCCAGCGCCTGGCCGTAGGTGTCGTGGAAGTGCACGGCGATCCGGTCGACCGGCACCGACGCGGCCACACAGGCGTCGATCACGGCCTCGGCGTGCCCGGGCGTGCCGGTGCCGATGGTGTCGCCCAGCGAGAGCTGCCAGCACCCCATCTCCACCAGCCGCCGCCCGACGGCCGCGACCTGCGCGGGCTCCACCGCGCCCTCCCACGGGTCACCGAAGGCCATGGAGACGTACGCGCGCACGCGCATCCCGTGGTCCAGGGCCCGCTTCACGGTGGGCTCGAACATGTCGAACTGCGAGTCGAGGGTGCGGTTGAGGTTCTTCGCCGCGAAGGTCTCCGTGGCGCTGGCGAACACCGCGACGTGGTCCACACCGGCCTCGATCGCGCGGTCCAGGCCGCGGTCGTTGGGCACCAGGACGGGGTAGTCGACGCCCGGGCGCCGCTCGAGCCGCTCGAGCAGCTCGGCGGCGTCGGCCAGCTGCGGGACCCACTTCGGGTGCACGAAGCTGGTGGCCTCGAGCGTGGTCAGGCCGGCGTCGGCGAGCCGGGTGAGGAACTCGGCCTTGACCTCGACCGGCACGGCCTGCTTCTCGTTCTGCAGCCCGTCCCGGGCACCGACCTCGTAGATCGTCACGTGTGCCGGCAGGCACTCGGTGGGCACGGTCATCGGGAGCGCACGGGGCTCAGGCATCGTCGGCGACCTCCTGGTAGAGCAGCGAATGCACCTTCTCGACGGCGGGGACGTCCGTGAACTCCAGCGGCTCGTCGGAGGCCGACTCGATGACGAGCGTCCCGCACCCCAGCATGCGCTCCGCGACCGTGTGCCGGAACTGCACCGTGTTGATCCGCGACATCGGGATGTCCATCCCGCTGCGCGACAGCACGCCCTCGCGCACCAGCACCCGGCGCGTCGTCACGACGAAGTGGGTGGTCCGCCAGCGCACGAACGGCAGCACCGTGAACCGGCCGACGAGCACCACCGCCACGACCGCGAGCACGACCCACGCGACCGGCGCCCAGCCCTGCGCGCCCACCAGCGCCGCGAGGAAGGACGCGGCCGCGACCACGACGAGGAACACCAGCACGGGGAGCACCAGCATCTTCCAGTGCGGGCGGGTGTGGAGCACCACCCGCTCGCCCTCGACCAGCAGCTCGTCCGGATAGGCCACGCACCCACCGTATCCGGCGGATCACGCGTCGGGACGGTCCGCCGGCCGCAGGTGCACGATGTCGCCCGCCGCGATCGCGCGGCGGTGCCCGTCGGGTTCGAGGACGAGCAGATGACCCTGCGGGTCGACGTCCTCGGCCATCCCGACGAGCGCGGCGCCGCCGGGCAGCTCCACCCGCACCTCGGAGCCGAGCGAGAGGCACCCGGCGCGGTAGTCGGCGCGCAGTCCGGACTCGTCCGCGTCGCCGGCGGCGGCGCGCCAGGCGGACTCGCGCTCGGCGAGGTTGCGCAGCAGGGTCACGAGCAGCTCCGAGCGGTCCACCGCCGCGCCCTCGGCGGCCAGCGAGGTCGCCGTCCCCGGCAGCGTGCCGGCCGGGGCGTCGACGTTGACCCCCATCCCGAGGACGACGCCGGGGCCGCCGCCGGACAGCGGCGTCATCTCGGCGAGGATCCCGGCCCCCTTGCGGCGGTCGTGCCCGAGCAGCAGGTCGTTGGGCCACTTGAGGCCCGCCACGACGCCGGGCGCCACGGCCCGCACCGCGTCGAGCAGGGCGACGCCCGCGAGCATCGGGATCCAGCCCAGCCGCTCGGCGGGGATGCCCTCGGGGCGCCACAGCACGCTCACGGCGATCCCCGACCCGCGGGGCGCCTCCCAGGTGCGATCGAGCCGGCCGCGGCCCCGGGTCTGGTGCTCGGTGACCAGCACGGTGCCGTCGGGTGCGCCCGCGACCGCCTCGGCCATCAGGTCGGCGTTGGTCGACCCGGTCTCCTCGACGACGTCGAGCCGGGTCCAGCGGCCCGCGGGGCCGAGCAGGGCGTGACGCAGCGCGTGCTCGTCGAAGGGCTGCGGCGCGGGGGTGCTCACGGCCGGAACCTATCTCCGCCCGCTCCGCCTTCCGCGGACCGAGGGCCGGTGAAGGCGCCCGACGGTGCGCCAGGCGCGTCCGGTGCGCCGAGCGGCGCGCCGAGCGAGCGACGGACGGCGCCACCGCTCGTCGCGGCTCGCCCGCGGTGACCGGCGTGAACGTGACGCAGACCGCTCCGCCGGGCGTCCCGGGCGCGTAACGGCCGGGTTAGGCTCCGCAGCCATGAGCGCTGCAACGGAGCCGATGGGGGACCCGTCGAACGCCCCGGACGTCGAGCCGGACGTGCACACGACGGCCGGCAAGCTGGCCGACCTGTACAGGCGGTACACCGAGGCCCTGCCCTCCGAGGCGGCCGCGGAGCGCCAGCACGCGAAGGGCCGGCAGACCGCCCGCGAGCGCATCGACCAGCTGCTCGACCCCGGCTCCTTCGTCGAGCTCGACGCCCTGGTCCGGCACCGCTCCACGAACTTCGGGATGCAGGAGAAGCGCCCGTTCGGCGACGGCGTGGTCACCGGCACCGGCACGATCGACGGCCGCCCGGTCGCCGTGTTCTCCCAGGACGCCACCGTGTTCGGCGGCTCGCTCGGCGAGGTCTACGGCGAGAAGATCGTCAAGGTCATGGACGTGGCGGCCAAGATCGGCTGCCCGGTCATCGGGATCAACGACGGCGGCGGCGCGCGCATCCAGGAGGGCGTGGTCGCCCTCGGCCTCTACGGCGAGATCTTCGTGCGCAACGTGCGCGCCTCCGGCGTGATCCCGCAGATCTCGCTGATCATGGGCCCGTCGGCGGGCGGCGCGGTCTACTCCCCCGCGCTCACCGACTTCACGGTGATGGTCGACGAGACCAGCCACATGTTCATCACCGGGCCGGACGTCATCAAGACGGTCACCGGCGAGGACGTCGACATGGAGGAGCTCGGCGGCGGCCGCGCCCACAACTCCAGGTCCGGGGTGGCGCACTACCTCGGCTCGGACGAGCAGGACGCGATCGACTACGTCAAGGAGCTGCTGAGCTTCCTGCCGTCGAACAACCTCTCCGAGCCGCCGACCTACCCGGCGCCGGAGCCGACCGCCGGCTCCATCGAGGACGGCATCACCGACACCGACCGTGAGCTCGACACGATCGTCCCCGACTCGGCGAACACGCCCTACGACATCCGCGAGGTCATCAACCGGGTGGTCGACGAGGGCGAGTTCCTCGAGGTCCAGGAGCTGTGGGCGCCGAACATCGTCACCGGCTTCGCCCGCGTCGAGGGCCGCTCGGTCGGGATCGTCGCCAACCAGCCGACCCAGTTCGCAGGCTGCCTCGACATCGACGCCTCCGAGAAGGCCGCACGCTTCGTGCGGACCTGCGACGCCTTCAACATCCCGATCCTCACCTTCGTCGACGTCCCGGGCTTCCTGCCGGGCACCGACCAGGAATGGAACGGCATCATCCGCCGCGGCGCCAAGCTGATCTACGCCTACGCCGAGGCGACCGTCCCCAAGGTCACCGTGATCGTCCGCAAGGCCTACGGCGGCGCGTACGACGTCATGGGCTCCAAGCACCTCGGTGCGGACGTCAACATCGCCTGGCCGACGGCGCAGATCGCCGTCACCGGCGCGTCGGGCGCGGTGAACATCCTCTACCGCAAGGAGCTCAAGGGCCTGGAGGGCGACGAGCTCGCCGCCAAGCGTGCCGAGCTGCAGCAGGAGTACGAGGACACCCTCGCCAACCCGTACATCGCCGCGGACCGCGGGTACATCGACGCGGTGGTCCCGCCCTCGCACACCCGCGGGTACGTGGGCCGCTCGCTGCGGATGCTCGCGACCAAGCGGGAGCAGGGCCCGGCCCGCAAGCACGGCAACATCCCGCTGTGAGTGGCGATCGTCGCCGGGGCGACCAACGGCACCCACGAGGGCAGGGAAGGCTGCGATGAGCGAGGACGGCGGGAACGTCGAGGAGAAGACGCCGGAGGAGCGCCGTGCGCTCTTCCGCGTGGTCAAGGGCGACCCGACGCCCGAGGAGCTGGCGGCGCTGACGTTGGTCCTCGCGGCCGCGGCGAGCGGCGGCGACGAGCCGCCGCCGAAGGCGCGCGATCTGTGGTCGACCCCCGCGGACCGGGTGCGCCGCCCGCTCGAGGTCGGCCCCGGCGCCTGGCGCGCGTCCGCTCTCCCCCGCTGAACCCTGCCCGATCCCCCCGACCGGACCCGAGAACGACGGCGGGCTCCCACCCTGCAGAGGGTGGGAGCCCTGTCGCCGAGGAGCGAGGTCCGTGCAGTGGACCCGCGCCGGAGATCCCGGCGCGTCAGCCCGCGACGGCCGTGCGCGCGAGCGCGTGCTCGACCAGCGCCACGAGCGACCGGAGACTCGAGTCGGCCTCGCGGGCGTCCATCCACATCACCGGGGTCTCCGGCGCGAGCGCGAGAGCGTCCCGCACGTCGACCTCGGTGTGGTCGTCCGAACCCGGGAACCGGTTGACCCCGATGACGTACGGGATCCGCCGGTCCTCGAAGTAGTCGATCGCCGGGAAGCACTCGTCGACCCGCCGCAGGTCGACCAGCACGACGGCGCCGACCGAGCCACGCGCGAGCTCGTCCCACATGAACCAGAAGCGGGACTGCCCGGGCGTGCCGAACAGGTAGAGGATCAGCGACTCGTCGACCGTGATCCGGCCGAAGTCCATCGCGACCGTCGTCGTGGTCTTGTCCGGCACGGCGACGGTGTCGTCGACGCCGACGGACGCGGAGGTCATCGCCTGCTCGGTGAGCAGCGGCGGGATCTCCGACAGCGACCGCACGAAGGTCGTCTTGCCCACGCCGAAGCCCCCCGCCACGAGGATCTTCAGCGGGTACAGCTCACCCTGACCGCGCACGCAGCCCCTCCAACAGTCGCTCCAGGATCTCGGGGCCGGGGGCGCCGTCGCCCCCGACCTGCGGCAGGTGCACCGCGACGTAGCCGGCGTCGGCGAGGTCGCCGACCAGGACCCGGGCCACGCCCACCGGCACCTGCAGGGCCGCGCCGATCTCGACCAGCGAGACCGGGGCCGCGGCGAGGCCGAGGATCGTCCGGTACTCGAGCTGCAGGTCGGCGGCGTGCCGGCCCGAGTGCGTGACCGTCACGAGCGCCTCGACCGGCAGCTCCTTGCCCGCCGAGCGGGTCCGCCCGCCGGTGACCGCGTAGACCGGGACGACCCGGCCGCCCCGTCTGGCCGGCTGGTCGTCGGCCGTGCCGTCCGTCCGCACCTCAGCGGCCCGCCGGGGTGCGTGGCGCCGGGGTCAGCGCGTGGCCGACCCGCGACGCCAGCAGGGTCATCTCGTAGCCGATCATGCCGATGTCGCAGGCGCGCTCGGCGTGCACGGCGAGCGTCGCGCCGCGGCTGACCGCGGTCACGAACAGGTAGCCGCCCTCCATCTCCAGGATGGTCTGGCTCACCGCGCCGGAGCCCAGCAGCTGGGCGGTCCCGTTCGCCAGGCTGACGAGACCGGAGGCCGCGGCCGACAGCTGGTCGCCCAGGGTCTCGCCGACACCCGGCGAGGAGGCGAGGCGCAGCCCGTCGCCGGAGACGACGACGGCGTTGACGACGCCCGGGACGTCCCGGGTGAACTCCACGAGCAGCCAGTCCAGCCGGCCGGTCGATGTGCTCACGGGTTGGTCCTCCTGTCGGTTCTGTGCTGGTCGTGCTGGTCGTGCGGCCCGCCGAGGCGCTGGTCGGCGACGGCCTGGGCGGCCTGCCGGCTGGCCTGGTAGCGGGACAGTGCCTGGGCGGCGTCGGCGCTGGGGCCGGCCGGGGCGGTCGGGGTGGCGGGGGTGGCGGGCTGGGCCGTGCCGCCCCGCAGCTCGGGGGCGAGCGACGCCTGCGGCACGCGGCGCCGCAGCCCGCTGGAGCCGGTGGCCGGCGGCCGCGAGCTCTCGGCGGGGGCCGGGCGCGGGGTCGGGATCGGCACGCGGCTGGTGTCCGCGTCGCCGGCCCCGGAGTCACCCGCGGCACGCTCGGTGGTGCGGTCGGCCCGGCCGTCGGCCGTGCGCTCGGAGCCCTGCCCCGACGCGTGGCCGTCGCCGTGCCCGTTGCCGTGCCCGTTGGTCCCGTGCCCGTCGGTCCCGTGCACCGAGCCGGTGCCGGACCCGTTCGCGGCGCCGTTCCCGTTGCCGTTCCCGCTGCCGTTCAGGAACGCGCCGACGGACCCGGTGCCGGTGCCGTTCAGCGGCGCGGTACTCGGGCGGCCGTTGCCGTCCGGGCCGCTGAAGCCGGCGGATGCGGCGCCGTCGCCCCCGAGGAGCGCGTGACCGTTGCGGCCCTGCCCGTTCCCGTTCCCGTTGGCGCCGTGGCCGTTGCCGTTGTGCCCGTTGCCGTCCTGACCGTTGCCGTGCTGACCGTTGCCGTGCTGGCCGTTGCCGTGCTGGCCGTTGCCGTGCTGGCCGTTGCCGTGCTGGCCGTTGCCGCTGGCGCCGTGGCCGTTGCCGGTCCAGTCGTCGCCGAAGCGGGCCGCGGAGCGGTCGGCGGTGCGGTCGGCCGGGACCGGATCCCACCAACCCGACCAGTTGCCGCCCTGTGCTGCCGGGATCGGCGCGGGCCGGGAGCCGGGCAGGGCCGCCGGGGTGGCGGGCGACGAGGCCGGTGGCGTGGCCGGCGGGGCGGGCGGCGGGGTGGGCGCGGTGGACGCCCCGTTCGCGCGCCGGGCGACCGGGGTCGGCGAGGCCGACGGCGTCGGCGGGGTCCAGGCCGGGGCGGTGGCGGCGGTGATGCCGGGCAGTGGGCCGCGCTCGGCGCCGGCGAAGGCCGGGGCGCTGCGGGCGTGCTCGGCCGGCGGCTGCTCGTGGACGGCCGCGGCCCGACGGGTCTGCTCGGGGCCGCTGCCGATGCCGGCGTGCGGACCGGCCTGCGGGTCGGCGACGAACAGCGCCGCGGGCAGGATGACGACGGCGGTGAGGCCCGAGCCCGGCGTGGTGGACAGCGACACCTCGATGCCGTGCCGCGCCGCCAGCCGCGCGACCACGTGGAAGCCCAGCCGCTGCGACACGGACAGGTCGACCTCGCGCGGCCGGATGAGCAGCTCGTTGGCCTGGGCCAGCTCGTCGTCCGGCATGCCGACGCCCCAGTCCTCGATGGTGAGGATCTGGCCGCCGATCTCCGCCCGCTGGGGGCGGCTGCGGATCGTCACCGAGGTGTCCGGCGGGGAGAACCGGACGGCGTTCTCGGTGAGCTCGGCCAGCAGGTGGGTCAGGTCGGCGACGCTGTGCCCCGCGACCGCGATCCGGTCGTCGACGGAGAACTCGACCCGCTCCAGGTCCTCGGTCTCGGCGATGGCCGCGCGCACGACGTCCCGCATGGAGACCGGCGCCGACCAGACCCGGGGCGGCTGCTCGCCCGAGAGGACCAGCAGGCTCTCGGCGTTGCGCCGGACGCGGGTGGCGAGGTGGTCGAGCTTGAACAGCTCGGCGAGCGCGTCCGGGTCCTGCTCCTTCTCCTCGAGCTGGTTGATGATGTCCAGCTGGCGGTAGAGCATCGACTGGTTGCGCCGCGCCAGGTTGACCAGCATGTCCGAGGTGAACTGCTTGCGGCCGATCTCGGCGTCGGCTCGGACGAGCTCGCGGCCGAGCTCCTCCTTCTCGTGCTGCTCGTCCTCCGTGATCCGCCAGAAGATGACCATGCCGACGCACGCGAAGAGCACCGCGCCGGCGTGGATGCCGGCCCACACCCAGGGGTCCCGCTGCGCGGCCGGGTGGTTGAACATCAGCGCCGGGTAGAAGATCGTCCCGACACCGTGCGACACCCCGGTGAGCAGGATGTTCCAGAGGAACGGCACCCAGTCCTGGTACAGCGCGATGAAGCCGATGATGATGAAGAAGTGGAAGTGCGACTCGATCGTGCCGTGCGTGACGGCGACGAGCGCGATCGAGCACCACACCAGCCCCGCGCTGATGAACGACGCGGCGACGCGCCGCTGCCTGACGAAGTGCCCCGCCACGAGCAGCACGACGACCGGGCCGATGGCGAGCCCGAGCACCAGCCCGAGCGGGTTGCCCAGCAGCCACCCGAACAGGAACAGCACGGGGATGTGGGCCGCCAGGATCCACTGCAGCAGTCGGTGCCGCCTACGGAACGACGCCTCGTCGAGCGTGTTGCCGCGTGGCAGCCAGTCCAGCAGCCTCGTCATTCGTCGGCCACCCACCCTCTCGGTCGCAGTCGTCCAGCTCGACACGCGCTGCCGCGGGTGCGCACTCCCGGATCCCGGCGCCGCCCCGCGATCATCCGTTCGGGTCGGGGCCCGGCGGACGTCGCACGCATCGACGGCGGAAGGTACACGGAGCGTGTCCCAGGCATGACTCGATCGGATGACGGAGGGCCCTCGGAGGGCCCGAACAATGCCGATCGGCGCGGATACAGGGCCTTTCGCCCCTGTGGCGGGTGAACCGGACGGGTCCGTTCGGCAGAGTCCACGGGGCGGACCGGTGCCGTTGCGACCGCCGGGCTCAGAGTGCCGACCACTCGCCGCGAAAGAGCTTCATTCGGCGAGAGAGGGGCCGGAACGGTCGTTGACCCCCGTCCCTGTGAGTCCGCGGAGGCGGACGATGGGCCTTTCGGACGCGCCGGCACGAGATCGCCGACGACGCGACCGCGCGTGCCCGTCCGACCCCGGAGCGCGGCGAATTCACCCCTAGGGAGCAGCGGCGGAGCACCCGAGGTGACCGCTCGGCGACTCACCGCGTCCACTTCGGCGTGTCGACGTGCGAAATCCCTGGTCCGGCGCACCCGTGACCACCTGCGACGACGTTCTCGCCCGCCGGTCGGGTACCTCCGCCCGGAGTCGATCTTCTGCGCCGTTCGGCCCAGTCGATCACCGTCGCGATCGAGGTAACGTCCCTCGCGGTCCACGTGCAGCACCGGGGGGCAACCCGCGCGCGGTCGTGGAGGCCGCGGTGCAGCGTCGCGCCCGGTCGGCAGTGCTCCCCCACTGGTCGATCACCCGGAGAAGTACGTGAGAATCCTGCTGCTCTGTTCGTCCTACAACGGGCTGACCCAGCGCGTCTGGACGGAGCTCCGCGAGGACGGGCACCACCTCGACGTGCGCCTGGCCCACGACGAGGCGGCGATCCGCAAGGCCGTCGAGACGACGCGCCCCGAGCTCGTGCTCTGCCCGTTCCTGAAGGAGCGGGTGCCCGAGGACGTCTGGCGGGACCACCGCGTCGTCGTGATCCACCCGGGCCCGCTGGGGGACCGCGGCCCGTCGTCGATCGACTGGGCGATCACGGACGCCGAGCCGGTGTGGGGGGTCACCGCGCTGCAGGCCGTCGAGGAGATGGACGCGGGTCCGATCTGGGGGCACCGGACCTTCCCGATGCCGGCCGAGCCGCCGCGCAAGTCCGCGGTCTACAACGGACCGGTGGCCGACGCCGCGCTCGAGCTCGCCCGCGAGGTCGTCGCCAAGGCCCAGGACCCGGCGTTCGAGCCGGTGCCGGCCGAGTCGTCCGGGGACGCCGTGATCGGCCGCCTCCGGCCGACCATGAAGCAGACCGACCGGGCGTTCTCCTGGGAGGACCCGACGGACCACGTCCTGCGCCGGGTGCGGGCGGGCGACGGCGCGCCGGGCGTCCGGTCCGAGCTGGCCGGCGTCGCGCTGTCGGTGTTCGACGCCCACCGCGGCTCCGCCACCCCGGGCGAGCCCGGCTCGATCGCGCTGCGCCGGCACGGCGCCGTCCTCGTGCGCACCGGGGACGGGGCGGTCTGGATCGGGCACGCCCGCGTCCCGGGCGGGGTGAAGCTGCCGACCGCGATGGTGCTCGGCGCCGCGCTGGAGGGGGCGCTGGACGAGGTGCCGGAGTCGCTGGAGCGGCCGACCGGGCCGTCGGACGGCTACCGCGAGATCAGTTACCGCCGTGTCGGCCCGGACGGGTGCGTGGGCGTCGTGCGCGCCGATCTCTACAACGGCGCCATGTCCGCGGGCCAGGGCCACCGGGTGGCGGCGGCCCTGCGGCACGCGGCCGCGCAGGACACGAAGGTCCTGGTCTTCGAGGGCGGGGAGATCTTCTCCAACGGCATCCACCTGAACGTCGCCGAGGGCCGGCCGGACCCGACCGGGGAGAGCTGGCGGAACATCAACGCGATCAACGACGTCTGCCGCGAGCTGCTCACCTGCACCTCGCAGCTCGTCGTGACCGCGGTGGGGGGCCCGGCGGGCGCGGGCGGCGTGATGATGGCGCTCGGCGCCGACACCGTCCTGCTGCGCCGTGGGGCCGTGCTCAACCCGCACTACCGCAACATGGGCCTGACCGGTTCGGAGTACTGGACCTACGCCCTGCCGCGGCGGGTCGGCCTGGCCGACGCCGTCCGGTTCACCCGGGACTGCCTGCCGGTCGGGGCGGCCGAGGCCCTGCGCACGGGCCTGGTCGACGAGGTGCTCGACGGCGACCGCGCGGCCTTCGACGAGCAGGTGGTCGAGCACGCGATCCGGCTCGCCACGGGTGACGGGTACGCCGCCGCCCTGGCCGCCAAGCAGGCCGCCCGGGAGGCCGACGAGCTGCGCCGCCCGCTCGAGACCTACCGTGTCCAGGAGCTGGCCGAGATGAGCCGGGACATGTTCGACGACCGCTTCGGCTACGCCCGGCTGCGGCACGAGTTCGTGAAGAAGGTCAAGGACACCTCCTTCGACGACCCGACGGTCGCGCGGTCCGTCCGCGAGGCGCCGGCCGGGGCCGGGTCCGGGCTGGACGACGCGGTCGTCACGGGGATCGCGGGCTGAGTCCGGCCCCTGGTCCACCCCCGGGTGGAGCTCGCGGCTCCACCCGGGATCGACCTGCACGGCGACGCCCCGGGACGGCCGGCGGAGCAGGGTCGGGGCATGGCTCCCGTCTCCGGCAGGTGGCGCTCCGGCACCACGTGCCGCTCCCGGGTGCCGGGGGCGCTCGTAGAGTCGCCCGCGTGCGTCTGGTCCTCGCGTCCGCCTCCCCCGCCCGCCTGTCCGTGCTTCGCTCCGCCGGCCTCGACCCGCTCGTGACGGTCTCCGACGTCGACGAGGACGCGCTGCTCGCCGCGATCCCGGGCGCCCCCGCGGCCGAGAAGGTGACGACGCTGGCCGGCGCCAAGGCCACGGCCGTCGCCCGGACGCTGGACGGGACGCCGGACGAGGCCGTCGTGATCGGCTGCGACTCCATGCTGCTCATCGACGGCGACCTGGTCGGCAAGCCGCACGACGTCGACACCGCCCGCACCCGCTGGAAGGCGATGGCCGGGCGGACCGGCGAGCTCGTCACCGGGCACGCGGTGCTGCACGTCGTCGACGGCGAGATCGAGCGGGTCGCCGAGGGACACGCGAGCACCACCGTCCGGTTCGGCACCCCGACGGACGCCGAGCTGGAGGCCTACCTCGCCACCGGGGAGCCGCTCGCCGTCGCGGGCGCCTTCACGCTCGACGGGCTCGGCGGCTGGTTCGTCGACGGCATCGACGGCGACCCGTCCAACGTCATCGGGATCAGCCTGCCGCTGGTCCGGCGGCTGCTGGGCGCGCTGGGAATCTCCCCGACGGACCTGTGGACAACTCCCCCGGAGGACTGACGACCGGCGGCGCACGGCCGGTCCCGCGGACTACCCTCGCGGCCATGGCTCCCACTGACCCGGACCCGAAGCTCGCCGAGTACGCCCACCCGGAGCGACTCGTCACCACCTCCTGGCTGGCCGAGCACCTCGGCGACGCGGACGTCGTCGTCGTCGAGTCGGACGAGGACGTGCTGCTGTACGACACCGGCCACATCCCCGGTGCGGTGAAGGTGGACTGGCACACCGAGCTGAACCACCCGGTCACCCGGGACTACGTCGACGCGGAGGCCTTCGCGAAGCTCTGCGGCGAGCGCGGCATCGCGCGCGAGAGCACCGTCGTGTTCTACGGCGACCGCAACAACTGGTGGGCCACCTACGCCCTGTGGGTGTTCCGGCTGTTCGGCCACGAGGACGTCCGGATCCTCGACGGCGGCCGCGCCAAGTGGGTCGCCGAGGGCCGCGAGATGACCACCGACCAGCCCAAGCCGAACCAGGTCGAGTACCCGGTCGTCGAGCGGGACGACATCGCCATCCGCGCCTTCAAGGAGGACGTGCTGGGCCACCTCGGCGGCCAGCTCGTCGACGTCCGGTCCCCGGGCGAGTACTCCGGCGAGCTGCTGCACATGCCGGACTACCCGCAGGAGGGTGCGGTCCGCGGCGGCCACATCCCCGGGGCGTCGAGCGTGCCGTGGGCCCGCGCCGCGAACGAGGACGGCACCTTCAAGTCCCGCACGGAGCTCGCCGCGATCTACGAGGAGGAGCAGGGGCTGGCGAAGGACTCGCCGACGATCGCGTACTGCCGGATCGGCGAGCGGTCCAGCCACACGTGGTTCGTGCTGTCCTACCTGCTCGGGTTCGAGGGCGTCCGCAACTACGACGGCAGCTGGACCGAGTGGGGCAACTCGGTCCGGGTCCCGATCGTGCAGGGGTCGGAGAAGGGCTCGGCCGAGCCCGTGAGGGGGAAGTCGTGAGCCTGCCCCCCGCCCTGGCGGAACTCGTCGAGGACTTCGAGGCGGTCGGTCCGAAGGACCGCCTGCAGCTCCTCCTCGAGCTCAGCCAGGAACTCCCGGACCTGCCGGACCGCTACGCCGACGCGGCGGGGTCGATGGAGCAGGTGCACGAGTGCCAGTCGCCGCTGTTCCTCGCCGTCGAGGTCGACGACGACCCGGACCGGCACGTGCACCTCTTCTTCTCCGCCCCGCCCGAGGCCCCCACCACCCGCGGCTTCGCCGGGATCATGCACACCGGGCTGGACGGCGAGCCCGCGCGCGAGGTGCTCGGGGTGCCGGACGACTTCTACACGGCCCTCGGCCTCACGCAGGCCGTGAGCCCGCTGCGGATCCGCGGCATGGCCGCGATGCTCGCGCGGATCAAGAAGCAGGTGCGGGCCGCCGTCGGGAGCTGAGGAACGGGCCGAGGGGCTGCCGAGGATCGCTGAGGAACCGCTGAGGGCACGGCCGGAGGCGAACCCTAAGCCTTCGTCAAGAACGTTCCGCAGTGGCGTGGGCCACCCCCATCCTGTGGTCGTCACAGTTCGTCCCACAGGACGACCGACCGACCGGGGGGTGGTCGTGATGGCGGTCCTCGCCGCACCGGGCGACACCTGGGGCATCGATGGCCCCACCTTCCTGTTCCTCTACCTCGTCCTCGCCGTGCTGGTGCTCGTCGCCGCCACGCGGGCGCGGCGCCGGATCGCCGCCGCCGGGAGCACCCCCGGCGACCGGTCCGGCGCACTCTCCGAGCGACCGCAGGACGTGGCGTACCTGCACGGCGGCCCGGAGCTGGCCGTGTGGTCCGCGCTGAGCGCGATGCACCTGTCCGGCACGATCGCGACCGCCGGGCACGGCATGGTCCAGGCCGTCGGCCGGCCCGGGACGCGGGCCACGGAGCTCGAGCGGGCGATCCACGCGAGTGCGGGTTCGCCGACCCCGCAGCACCGGCTGCGCTTCCACGGCCAGGTCGCCGCGGCACTCGACCGGATCCGGGACCGGTTGGTCGCCGAGCAGCTCCTGCTGTCCGGGGCCCGGCGGGACCAGATCCGCCGGATCGGCGGCTGGATGCTCGCCGTGGCCGCGTTCGGGCTGGTCCGGATCGTCGCCGGGGTGGCGAACGCCCGGCCGATCGGCCTCCTCGTCGCGTCGACCGTCGTCGTCGGCGTCATCGGGCTGGTGCAGCTGGTCCGGGTGCCGCAGCGCACCCTGGCCGGCCAGCGGGCCCTGGACCTCCTCCGCGACAAGCACTCCGAGCTATCGCCGGGCCTGAAGCCGGACTGGGTCGCGCACGGCGCCGGCGCGGCCGCACTCGGCGTCGGGATCTTCGGGATGGGCGCGCTCTGGGCCTCCGACCCGGCCTTCGCCGACGAGCTGGCCGCGCAGAAGGCCGCAGGCGCGACCGGCGGGTGGAGCGGCGGCTACTCCGACTCCGGCAGCAGCGGCTGGGTCTCCGGCGGCAGCGGCTGGGTCTCCGGCGGCAGCGGCTGGGTCTCCGGCGGCAGCAGCTGTGGCGGCGGTGGTGGTGGGGGTGGCGGAGGCGGCGGTGGTTGCGGCGGCTGAGCGCCCGGCGAGCCCACGCCCGCGCCCGGCGCCCGTCCGTCCGTGAGCGGCCTCGGCGTCGGTTGGCGGCCGGAGATCGCCGGGGTGGTGCCAGGGGTGCCCGGCCCTCGGGTTCGGCGAGGTGATCGCGGAGTCGCTGGACCTCCGGCCCGACCGGGCCGACCGTCCGTCCGCAGGTCCGTCTCGAGGGGTGACGGACCTGCGGGCACGCGGGATCCCGCTGGTCCCGCACGGGGTGCGGCTCGGCCCACGCACCTCGACCCCGTCCCGCCGGCGGTGCTGGCCCTGCTCGAGGAGGTCCGGGAGCGCGGCGCCGCGCCGGCCGTGATGCTCGAGCGGGACGGCCGCCACCGCCCGCCGCCGAGCTGCGCGGGGAGCTCGGGGCGATCGCGGCGTCGGCGCGGCTGGAGCCCGGGCCGTGAGCGACCTCGCGGGCCCGCCAGGCCGCGCTCGTCGCCGCCCTCGTCGACGCACCCGGACCCGCCGGGGTTCGCCACCGACCGGCTCGCTGCGACCCGGGCGGCGCTGCTGCGCAAGCGGTCCGGGCAGGCCGCCGCGGCGTGGCCGCTGCTCGCGGCCGGCCTCGGCGCGGACTGGACCGGCTTGGCCTGCACGGTGCTCGCCGGACGTCCGGTGGCGGGCGCGCTGCGCGACGGCTGGGACGTCGCCCGGGCCGCCCGGGACGCCGGAAGGCTGAGCGAGGGAGCCCGCAGAGAGCTCGTCGAGCGCGAGCGCGCCTTCCGCTACGACGTCCGCCCGCCCCGGCCGCGGCGCCTGCGGCGGCTGATCACCCAGGTCGGCGCCCTGTTCCGGCGCTCAACGCGGGTTTCGTCGCGGCCCCGCGGGGAACGCCCCGGCGCAGGAGAGGCAGTCAGCGGTGACCGTTCGATGACGGATGCCACATCCGCTCGCGTTCGTGTTCGCTGGGTGAACTCCTAGACTCCGCGGTAACCAACGCGCCGGCGCAACGGGGGTCGGCCGCGAGCTCGAGGAGATCGAACGTGCCTGAACTGCGCAAAGTTCTCGTCGCCAACCGCGGGGAGATCGCCGTACGGGTGATCCGGGCCGCACGGGACGCGGGCCTTGCCAGTGTCGCGGTCTACGCCGACCCGGACCGTGACGCGCTGTTCGTCCGGCTGGCCGACGAGGCCTACGCGCTGGGCGGTACCACCGCCGCGGAGTCCTACCTCGACTTCGACAAGGTGATCGGGGCCGCGAAGCAGGCCGAGGCCGACGCGATCCACCCCGGCTACGGCTTCCTGTCGGAGAACGCCGACTTCGCCCAGGCCGTGATCGACGCCGGGATCACCTGGATCGGCCCCTCGCCGCAGTCGATCCGCGACCTCGGCGACAAGGTCACCGCCCGGCACATCGCCATGCGCGCCGGCGCCCCGCTCGTCCCCGGCACCGCCGACCCGGTCTCCGGCGCCGACGAGGTGATCGAGTTCACCAAGGAGCACGGCCTGCCCGTCGCGATCAAGGCGGCGTTCGGCGGTGGCGGGCGCGGCATGAAGGTCGCGCGCGACGAGAAGGAGATCGCCGAGCTCTACGAGTCGGCGGTCCGCGAGGCCACCGCCGCCTTCGGGCGCGGCGAGTGCTTCGTCGAGCGCTACCTGGACAAGCCGCGGCACGTCGAGACCCAGGTGCTCGCCGACACCCACGGCAACGTCATCGTCGTCGGCACCCGGGACTGCTCGCTGCAGCGCCGGTTCCAGAAGCTCGTCGAGGAGGCCCCCGCGCCCTTCCTCAGCGAGGAGCAGCGCAAGACGCTCTACGACGCCTCGAAGGCGATCGTGAAGGAGGCCGGCTACTACGGCGCCGGCACCGTCGAGTTCCTCATCGGGCAGGACGGGCTGATCACGTTCCTCGAGGTCAACACCCGGCTGCAGGTCGAGCACCCGGTGTCCGAGGAGACGTCGGGCCTCGACCTGGTGCGCGAGCAGTTCCGCATCGCCGAGGGCAAGGAGCTCAACCTCCTCGACGACCCGGAGCCCCGCGGGCACTCGATCGAGTTCCGGATCAACGGCGAGGACGCGGGCCGCAACTTCCTGCCCGCCCCCGGCACCGTGGAGTCGATCGCCTACCCGGCCGGGCCGGGCGTGCGCGTCGACGCCGGCGTCGAGGCCGGGTCGGTCGTCGGCGGTCAGTTCGACTCGCTGCTGGCCAAGCTGATCGTCTCCGGCTCCGACCGGAACCAGGCGCTCGAGCGCTCCCGCCGGGCCCTGGCCGAGTTCCAGGTCGGCGGCATGGCCACGGTGCTGGACTTCCACCGGCTCGTCGTGTCCGACCCGGCCTTCGCGGCCGACCGCGAGGAGGACTTCCTGGTCCACACCCGCTGGATCGAGACCGAGTGGGACAACACCGTCGAGCCGTTCACCGGCACGAGCGAGGCCGACGAGGAGGCCGCGCCGCGGCAGAGCGTCGTGGTCGAGGTCGGCGGCAAGCGCGTCGAGGTCTCGCTGCCCGGCGACATCTCGTTCGGCGGCGGCGGGGCCGGCGGCGGTGCCGCCAAGGCCAAGCCACGCAAGCGCGGCGGGGGCGGCGGCGGGGCCAAGGCCTCCGGGGACGCCGTCACCGCGCCGATGCAGGGCACGATCATCAAGGTCGCGGTGTCCGAGGGCGACACCGTGTCCGCGGGCGACCTGATCGTGGTCCTCGAGGCGATGAAGATGGAGAACCCGGTCACCGCGCACAAGGACGGCACGGTCACCGGGCTGTCCGCCGAGGCCGGCTCCTCCATCTCCCAGGGCACGGTCGTCTGCGAGATCAAGGACTGACCCGTGAGTGCCGAGTGCCCCTGGAAGGGCACTCGGCACTCACGACCTCCTCCGACCTGCACCGATGGACCCCGTCGAGATCAACGCCGGGACCTGGTACCTGCGCGCCCTACGCGCCGACGACCGGATCACGGACGTTCCCTCCCTCACCGAGGCCGGCGTGCCCGACGCGCTCGCGCACGTCCGGCTCCGGGCCGCGCAGTGGTCGTCGGGCACGGGGTGTTCGTGGGCGGTCGCCGAGCCGACCACCGGCGAGATGCTCGGGGAGATCGCCCTGACCGGGCTCGACGGCGACCGCCCCGCGATCACCTGCTGGGCGCTCGAGCGCGCCCGCGGCCGGGGCATGACCGCGACCGCGCTCGGCTCCGTCCTGCGCTTCGCGGCCGGCGGGCTCGGCCTGGACCGCATCCGGTGCGCCGGTTCCGGACCGGCCGCGGCCCGGCTCGCCGCGCGGTCCGGTGCGCCCGATCTGCTGATCATGGATTGACGTCACCCGAGGGGTCGGGTTGACTCCGAACCGCCAGGTTCGACCGTGCCGCCGCGCCTGTGCTGCACAAGTACACAGCGCCCGACACGCACCCGTGTGATCACCCCACGGGGCCCGGTCCCTCCGCCACGCGGCCCGGACCGCGCCGCGGATCCCGCCCGACACGAGGCCACCTCGTCGCGGGCACGTCCTCGACAACCACTCGGGAACAAGGATCCGTCATGCCCCCCGACACCCCGTCCGACCCGACGACCGTGTTCGTCACGACCCACATCCACACCGACGGGCCCATCCCGGGCCCGCACTCCCTGCTCACCCTGACCTCGGCGGCGCACCGTGCCGACGGGGTCCCGACCGGGACGTTCACCGCGAACCTGCGGGAGCTGCCCGGCGCCACCCTGCACCCGGCGTCGCTGCAGGACTGGCGCACCCGGGCCGGGGACTGGCTCGCCACCCGGCGGGCCGCGCGTCCCCCGGCCCTCGCGACGATCGCCTACGCCCGCTGGGTGGAGCGGCTGCCCGCCCGCGCGGTGTTCGTCGCGGAGCCCGACACGCAGGACTACCTGTTCGTCTTCTGGTACCTGCAGCGCTTCGCCGGTGAGTGGCCGTTCGCGGGGAGCCTCTCCGCCGCGGCGGCCCCGATCCGGCCCGCGCGGGCGGCCGAGGCGTGCGTCCTCGCGTCCTGCCGCGCGGCACCCGGCCCCGGCCTCGCCGCGGCGGGCTGACCGACCCGGCACCCCCGGCGGACACCGTCCGCCGGGGGTGCCGGTCGTTCAGGACGCGTACGCGGTCGAGGACCGTGGGCGTCAGTCGCGGTGCGGTCGCACCTCGGGGCGGCCGAGGATCGCGCCGGCCACGCCGGCGAGCACCGTCAGGCCGGCGATCAGGATCGTCACGAGCCCGAGCCCGCTCAGCAGCAGCCCGACGCCCGCCGAGACGGCACCGACGGCGAGTCCGGCGCGCGGCACGGCGGCGCCGTGCAGCCTGGCCGTGACCAGCCGGGCGGCGCCGGCGGTCAGCACGATCGACAGGATCGCCGCCGCGCCCGGGAAGGAGGGCAGGAACACGAACAGGAGGTCGTCGGCGAGCTGCCCGGCGACCCCGGCCGCGACCACCGGCAGCACCGGTACGCGGGTGGAGACGGGAGTGGTCATGCCCCCACGGTCCGCCGCGCCGGAGCACGCGGGATCGGGGATGACCCGGAGACGGCCCCTAGTCCAGATCGCTGTGCTGCATGAGCTGCCTGCCGGCCTCGGTGATCGAGCCGGACAGCGAGGGGTAGACGGAGAAGGTGTGGGCGAGGTCGTCGACACCCAGCCCGTTCTGCACCGCCATCGCGATCGGCAGCACGAGCTCGCTCGCCACCGGGGCCACGACCACGCCGCCGATCACGACGCCCGTGGCCGGGCGGCAGAACAGCTTGACGAAGCCGCGCCGCAGCCCGCGCATCTTCGCCCGCGGGTTCGTGGCCAGCGGGAGCACGACCGTGCGGGCCGGGACCTCGCCGGCGTCGATCGCCCGCTGGCTGATGCCGACGGTCGCGATCTCGGGGCGGGTGAAGACGTTCGACGCGACGGTGCGCAGCCGGATCGGTGCGACGCCCTCGCCCAGGGCGTGCCACATCGCGATGCGGCCCTGCATGGAGCCGACCGACGCCAGCATGAGCAGCCCGGTGCAGTCGCCCGCGGCGTAGATGCCGGGGACGGAGGTGCGCGAGACGCGGTCGACGGGGATGAACCCGCCGCGGTCCGTCTCGATCCCGATCTTCTCCAGGCCGATGTCCCGGGTGTTCGGCACGGACCCGACCGTCATCAGCGCGTGCGAGCCGCGGACGACCTGGCCGTCCGCGAGGGTGACGACCACGCCGTCGCCGTCGCGGACCACGGACTCGGCGCGGGCCTTCGGGAGGATGTCGACCCCGCGCTCGGCGAAGACGTCCTCGAGGACGGCCGCGGCATCGGCGTCCTCGCTGGGGAGGACGCGATCCCGGCTGGAGATCAGCGTGACCTTGCAGCCCAGCTCCACGTACGCGGAGACGAACTCGGCGCCGGTGACGCCGGAGCCGACCACGATCAGGTGCTCGGGCAGCGCGGGGAGGTCGTAGAGCTGGCGCCAGGTGAGGATGCGCTCGCCGTCCGGCCTGGCCGACTCGAGCACGCGTGGGGTGGCGCCGGTCGCGATGAGCACGGTGTCGGCGGGCAGCTTCTCGACGGTGCCGTCCTGGTGCCGCGCCTCGACGGTGTGCGGCTGGCGGCCGGACGTCTCGTCGATGAAGGCGGCCGTGCCGTGGATGATCCGGACACCCTCGCTCTCCACCCGGGCCCGGATGTCCGCCGACTGCGCCAGCGCCAGTCCCTTCACGCGGCCGTTGACCTTCGGCAGGTCGACGCCGGCGGTGTTGCGGTCCAGCAGCACGCCCAGGTCCTCGGCGCGGTGCAGGTCCACGCGGACCGCGGCGGAGGAGATGAAGGTCTTGGAGGGCACGCAGTCGTGCAGCACGCAGGCGCCGCCCATGCCGTCCTTCTCGACGACGGTCACGTCGCTGCCGTGCTGGGCCGCGACCAGCGCCGCCTCGTACCCGGCGGGGCCGCCTCCCATGATCACGATGCGGGTCACCGTACGCACGCCCCTCCGCGAGACAGCCGATCCGACGGCCGGTCCTGGATCGATCCGACCGGTGCGGACGCCGCCCGGCGCCCGTTCATACCGTACGCGTGTCCGCCGAGCGGTCCCGAGGGACCCGGACAAGGCGGGCGCCGTTACCCTGTCCCCGTGCCGCTGTACGCCGCCTACGGCTCGAACATGGATCCGAGCCAGATGAAGGAGCGCGCCCCCCATTCGCCGATGGCGGGCACCGGGTGGCTCATGGGCTGGCGCCTGACCTTCGGCGGCGAGGACTACGCCTGGGAGGGCGCACTCTCCACGGTGGTCGAGGACCCCGGCTCCCAGGTGTTCGTGGTGCTCTACGACGTCCCGGACCACGACGCCGCCCAGCTCGACCGCTGGGAGGGTGGCGAGCTCGGGCTGCACAAGAAGCTCCGCCTGCGGGTGCAGACCCTCGAGGGCAGCGTGCTCGCCTGGATCTACGTGCTCAACGCCTACGAGGGCGGTCTCCCCAGCGCCCGCTACCTCGGCGTGATCGCCGACGCCGCGGAAGCCGCCGGCGCCCCGGACGACTACGTCACCGAACTCCGCAACCGCCCCAGCCAGAAGAGCGTCTGACCGCCCCCGCGAGACGCGCCCCGAGCTCCCGCGAGTCGCGCCCCGAGCTCCCGCGAGTCGCGCCCCGAGCTCCCGCGAGTCGCGCCTTATGTTCAGGCCTGACGCTCGCGGTGTCGTCGCGTCTGAAGACTCCCGGGCTGCCGCCGCAGGACGAGGCCTCGTGCGCGGAAAGCCGCACTCAGTTCCCGCTCGAGCCGGGTCACGTCACGCATGCCCTCGGCCCGCACGCGAATGACGATGTAGCCCCTGCGTTCGAGTTCCGCCTGTCGGGCGGCGTCCTCGTCCTCCCGACCGAGGTGCGCGGCATGCCCGTCGTATTCCAACGCGATGCGGAATTCCGGCCAGGCATGGTCGAGCAGGAACAGAACCTGGCCGTTCGCATCACGCACCGGGAGATTTGCCTGGGGAGCAGGGAAGCCGAGGTCGACCAACCTGTAGAGCATGCGGCTCTCCGCGGGTGACAACGCGCGGCCCGACGCGAGGCCCAGGAGCGCGAGGGCCCGCTTCCTGCCCCGTGGATCGGGCCGGGTGGCGATCTTCTCCCCGATCGCCGCACGGCGTCGCTCACGGCCTGCCTCGCCGGCCGCGGCGAGTGCCTGATCGAGCACGGCGAACGCATCCTGAGGTCGGTCGCGGCAGAGCAGGTCGGCGACGACGCGCTCCAGACGGAGCACGGAGAGGCCCGCAACCTCGACCGCATCATCCTCGAGAGCGAGTCCGTTGTGCACGACGAGCCCGGGCCGAGTGCGGAGCCAGTGCCCGTACGGCACGGAGATCTGGACGGGCAGCGGATCACGGCCGTGCATCCGTGCAGCCAGGATGCCGTCCAGCCGGTGATCACCGCGCGGTCACCGGCGAAGGTGAGCGCAGCCGCAGCGATGGTCAGCGGATCACCGGATCGCGCGGCCGGAACAAGGACGCCGGGCCACGAGGACTGCCACTCACCCGTGTGGATGGCACGATGCACTGCTGATCTCCCGATCTCCCGGTCGAGGTCGGTGCGGCGACGGACCCCATAGGCGTGGAGCTCGTTTCGAACACGCTGACACTGTGCGGCGCGGAGTCCCTTGCACAGGCGTCGTCTCGTCAGCTGTGGATCGCGACGGGCTCCTGTGGACAACTCCTGCCCGACTCGCCGAAGCCCACAGCGCGACTCGCGGACGCTCAGGGAACGACTCGCGGAAGCCCGGGAGCGCGACCCGCGGGTCAGGCCAGGGCTTGCAGGGCGCTGTTCACCAGGACCCGGACGCCGAAGGGGAGGGCGCGTTCGTCGAGGTCGAAGGTGGGCTGGTGGATGTCCTTCATCGGACCCACCCCCGGCCACACCCCCAGCCGCGCCATCGCGCCCGGCACCTTCTCCAGGTACCACGCGAAGTCCTCGCCGCCGCTGGACTGCTCGGTGTCGGCGGCGGCGTCGGGCCCGCCGGTGAGGATGGCGGCGTCGCGCAGCATGCCGGAGCTCACGGCCTCGTTGACCACCGGGGGGACGCCGCGGATGTGGTCGATCACGTACCCGACGCCGAGCGGCGCGAGGACGGCCGCGACCAGCGCGCGGAACTTGTCCTCCAGCTCGGTCCAGGTGGCGTGGTCGGCGGTGCGCAGCGTGCCGCGCAGCACGCCGGCCTGGGGGATCGCGTTGGCGGCCTCGCCGGCCTGCACCGCGCCCCAGACCAGGACGGTGCCCGAGCGCGGGTCGACCTGGCGGGTGAGCAGCAGCGGGAGCTGGGTGATCAGCAGTCCGAGCGCCTCGACGAGGTCGCCGGTCAGGTGGGGGCGGGCGGTGTGCCCGCCGGGCGAGGTCAGCCGGATCTCGACGACGTCGCACGCCGAGGTGATCGGCCCGACGCGGGTGCCGAGCCGGCCGACCTCCAGCCGGGGGTCGCAGTGCAGCGCGAAGATGCGCTCGACGTCGTCCATCGCACCGTCGGCCACGACGTCGATCGCGCCGCCGGGCTGGACCTCCTCGGCGGGCTGGAACACCAGCCGCACCCGGCCGGGCAGCGAGGGGGCGGAGGCGAGCGCGAGGCCGGCGCCGAGCACCATCGCGGTGTGCGCGTCGTGCCCGCAGGCGTGCATCACGTTGGGCACCGTGGACGCGAACGGCAGCCCGGTCTCCTCGCCGAGGGGCAGGGCGTCGAGGTCGGCGCGCAGGGCCACGCAGCGGTCGCCGCGGCCCACGTCGCAGACGAGGCCGGTGCCGCCGGGCAGGGTGCGGGGCTCGAGGCCGGCGGCCATCAGGCGGCGGGCCACGAGGGCGGTCGTACGATGCTCGTCACGCCCGAGTTCCGGTACGGAGTGCAGCGACCGGCGGACGGCGACGACGTCGGACCGGTGGGCCGCGAGCCACTGGTCCAGCCAGGCCGGGCCGGTGCCCGCGCCGAGGTCGGTGACCACCTGGTCACCGCTGGTCGCGAGCTCGGGGTGCGCCTCGAGCAGGGTCACCGGACATCACCGGCTCGACCCGCCCCTCGAGGGCTCTTCGCTCTGTCCTGCATTCGTCCATGGTGCTCACCCGGTCAGCGGTGTACCAACCCGAAACCGGACGTTCACCGGGTATCCGCGCCGAGGGGTCGGCGCGATGCTGCGGACGGCGAGGCGACCCGTGACGAGCGGTTGCGCCGGGTTGCGACGAACGGGCGGGGGTGCCGTTCGGCGACGGGAGGGGGGCTGCGCACCGTCGTCACCCGGTCACGTGACGTGCCCGTTTGTGCTGGTCCAGGCCCCGTCCGGGGTGTCCCCCGGCGTACCCGCCCGCACGCGTGCGGCGGCCATCGCCGAGAATGGGCGCGTGTCCACGCAGGAAGACGAGCAGCCGGGCCGCGTCGTCGGCGACCGGTACCGCCTCTCCGCGCAGCTCGGCAGCGGGGCGATGGGCACCGTCTGGTCGGGGTACGACGAGGTCCTGCGCCGCCGGGTGGCGGTCAAGGAGCTGAAGGTCCCCCGCGGGGTCCCGGAGCGCGAGGCGCTCGGGATGCGCGAGCGGATGCTCCGCGAGGCGCGGGCCCTGGGCGGGCTCTCGCACCCGAACGTGATCACCGTGTTCGACGTCGTCGACGCCGCCGGCGAGCCGCTCGTCGTCCTCGAGATGGTCCCCTCGCGCAACCTCGCGACGATCATCTCCGAGCAGGGCCGGCTGAGCCCGCGGCAGGCCGCCGTCGTCGGGTACGCCACGGCCGCCGCGCTGCGGGCCGCGCACCGCGCCGGGATCACCCACCGGGACGTGAAACCCGGGAACGTCCTCGTCGCCCACGACGGGCGGATCAAGCTCACCGACTTCGGCATCGCGCGCAACGCCTCGGACGCCCCGATGACCACGGCCGGGCTCGTCCTCGGCTCCCCCGCCTACATCGCCCCCGAGGTCGCGATGGGCGCCGCGGTCACGCCCGCCGCCGACCTGTGGGGCCTGGGCGCCACCCTGTTCGCCGCGGTCGAGGGCCGCCCGCCCTACGACGTCAAGGGCGACCCCGTCTCCACGATCACCGAGGTCGTCGACGGCGACGTGCCCCGCCCGCGGGAGGCCGGCCCGGTCTCCGAGGTCATCGCGGCGCTGATGGTGAAGGACCCCGACCAGCGGATGCCGCTCGACGAGGTGCGCCGCCGGCTGCGCCCGCTGCTCGACGACCCGGACGACCCGCTCTACCCCGGCTCCCCCGACGCCCCGACCGCCTTTTCCGCCGTCGCCCGGCCGGAGGCCGTGCCCGAGCCGCGGGTGGCCGCGTCGGGTCCGGTGCCGGTGTCCGAGCCGTGGGGCGGCACCCTCGGCCCGGCCGGCTCGACCCGCGCACCGGCCGTCGAGCCGGCGCCGCCCGCCCCGCGCGGCCTGGCCGCGGCGCTCG
>NZ_BAABIC010000033.1:0-66270 GCF_039542425.1 Pseudonocardia yuanmonensis | reverse complement strand
AGACACGCAGGACCTCGGTGTGGAAGCGATCTTTGGTCGGACCGCTCTTCTACCGAGGTCCTGCGTCTTTCCCGGTCATCTCGCCGCGCCCGGCGTGTCCCCCCGAGCCCTCAGTGGGAAAGGCTCACTAGGTCTGAGCGAGAGTGCCGTTCGTGCTTTCCGGGGCCCGTGTGAGCGAGCGGCGCGTTCGCTCAGTAGGTGTGAGCGAGAGTGCCGTTCGCTCAGCAGGTGTGAGCGAGAGTGCCGTTCGTGCGGTCAGGTCCGGGACTCGAGCAGGTCCGCGGTGGCGGCGCGGCGCAGCTTGCCCGAGGGCGTCTTCGGCAGGCTGCCGGGCGGCAGGACCTCCACCCGCGCCGGCCGCACACCCACCGCGGACACCACCCGCGCGGTGACGTCCTTGCGGATCAGCGCGGCCTCCGCCTCGTCGTCCGCCTTGCGGGCCTCGACGGCCACGGCGAACGACTCGCGCCGCTGCCCCTCCCCCGCGAACAGCCGCACGGCCACGGCGTTGCCCGCGCGCACGCCGTCCGCCTCCGCAGCGGCGCGCTCGATGTCGGTCGGGTAGATGTTGCGCCCGGCCATGATGATCACGTCCTTGCGCCGCCCGCACACGACGACCTGGCCGTCCTCGACGAGGTAGCCCTCGTCGCCGGTGTCGAACCAGCCGTCGGCGTCCTGCGTGGCGACCGGCCCGTTCACCGTCAGGTAGCCCGGCGTCACGGACTCCCCGCGCAGCTGGATCAGCCCGACCCCGCGGGTGCCGAGCACCTCGCCGGACTCCCCGACCACGCGCGCCTCGATCCCCGGCAGGGGTGGGCCGAGCAGCGGGAAGGTCCGGCTCGGCCCCTCGCCGGCGGGCTCGGCGCGGCGGCCGGACTCGAGGGCGTCGGCGTCGATCTCGTCGACGGCCAGCCCGGTCTCCACCGGCGCGAACGCGACCCCGAGCGCGGTCTCCGCCATCCCGTAGGCGCACAGCACGGACTCGGGTCGCAGCCCGAAGCGCGCCCCCGCGTCGACGAACGCCCCGACGGCCACCGGGTCGACGGGCTCGGCGCCGTTGAGCGCGATCCGCAGCGAGGACAGGTCCAGCTCCTGGTCGGCGCGCGCGAGCTGCCGGGCGAGCACGGCGTAGGCGAAGTTCGGCGCGGCCGTGACCGTGCCGCCGTACTTGGAGATCAGCTCGGCCCACAGCAGCGGCCGGGACAGGAAGTCGACGGGCGTGACGGTGACGAGCTCGAGCGCGGTGACCATCGGGATCGTCAGGAACCCGACCATGCCCATGTCGTGGAAGAGCGGCAGCCACGAGATCATCACGTCGCGGTCGACGTCCAGGCGGGCGGCCTCGCGCATCGCGGTGATGTTCGCGTGCAGGTTGCGGTGCGTGATCCGCACGGCCTTCGGCTCCGCGGTGGACCCGCTGGTGAGCTGGAGCAGGGCGGTGTCGTCCTCGGCGGCGACGTCGGCGTCCGGCGTGACGGCGGCCGGGTCGCCCTTCAGGGACTCCACCAGCCGGAACGGGATCCCGCGCTCGCGCAGGACCGGGGCGAGGCCGTCGAAGGGCGGGCCGAGCAGGACCATGCTCGCGTCGATCATCCGCAGCACGGCGACCGTGTCCTGGGCCCAGTGCATCAGGTCGGTGCGTGCGGTGGGCTGGTGCAGCATGGTGACGCTGCCGCCGGTGAGCCACACCGCCTGCGCGAGCGGGGCGATCGACCCCGGGTCTCCGGCCAGCACGCCGACGGCGCCGCCGCGGGTCAGGGCGGGGGTGTCCCCGTCCGGGCGGCGCAGCGCGTCGGCGATGCCGCGGGCGGTCTCGTGCACCTCGCTCCACAGTCGACGGACAGGGGCGGCGGGCTCGCCGGTCGTCATGCCGCGGGAGGTGTCGGCGGCGGACTCCAGCAACGTCGCGAGGAACCGGGACATGTCGGGCAGCCTAAGGCCCGCACCGGAAATCGCAGTGCGGATCCACGACGCGCCCCGAGATCGCCCCGAGCGCGCCATGGATCCGCATCGCGTCGAGGGCAGCCGCCCGAGCGCGTGGATCCACAACGCGACGAGGGCCCGGGCGTAGGGTCGGGTCCGTGGCTTCCACCCGTGACTCCATCGCCGCGGCCGTCGAGGCCGTGATCCCGGGCGCCCGCGCCGACCTCGAGCGGCTGGTGCGCATCCCCAGCATCTGGGCCGATCCCGCGCACGCCGCCGACACCGAGGCGAGCGCCGCGGCCGTCGCGGAGCTGGCGGGGGCGCTGAACCCCGCGAACCTGCAGATCCTGCGCGCGGAGGGCGGGGCCCCGGCCGTCGTCGCGCAGTGGCCCGCCCCGGAGGGGCAGCCGACCGTGCTGCTCTACGCGCATCACGACGTGCAGCCCACGGGCGGCGACGAGCACTGGACCAGCCCGCCCTTCGAGCCCACCGAGCGGGACGGCCGGCTCTACGGCCGCGGCGCCGCGGACGACAAGGCCGGCGTGATGACCCACCTCGCCGTGCTGCGCGCGTTCGAGGGGAAGCCGCCCGTCGGCGTCACGCTGTTCATCGAGGGCGAGGAGGAGTCCGGCTCCCCCACGCTCCCCCGGCTGCTGCGCGAGCACCACGAGCTGCTCGCCGCGGACGTCATCGTGATCGCCGACGCCGCCAACCCGGCCGTCGACGTCCCGGCCCTCACCACGAGCCTGCGCGGGTTGGTCGACGTCGTGGTCGAGGTGTCCCTGCTCGAGCGCCCGCTGCACTCCGGCGTCTTCGGTGGGCCGGTCGGGGACGCGCTGACGGCGCTGACCCATGCCCTCGCGAGCCTGCACGACGAGAAGGGCGAGGTCGCCGTCCCCGGCCTGCACGCGAACACGGGCACGGACGCCGCCGCGTTGGACATCCCCGAGGCGGAGTGGCGCGCGGAGGCGGGCCTGGTGGAGGGCGCCGAGCTGCTCGGGACCGGGACACTGGCCGAGCGGATCTACCACAAGCCCGCGATCGCGGTCCTGGGGATCGACGCACCGTCGGTCGCGCAGGCCGCGAACGTGCTGCTCCCGCGCGCCCGGGCCATGGTGAGCATGCGGCTCGCGCCCGGCGAGGACGCCCTGGCCGCGCGGGACAAGCTCGCCGAGCACCTGCGGGCGCACGTGCCCTGGGGTGCGCAGGTCACGGTCGAGCCCGGGTCGGGCGCGGCCGAGCCCTTCAGCCTGGACGCGACGGGCGGGGCGTACGACGCCGCGAAGCGCGCCTTCTCCGAGGCCTTCGGTACGGCGACCGTGGAGATGGGGATCGGCGGCTCGATCCCGTTCATCGCCGAGTTCGCCCGGACCTTTCCCGGCGCCGCGGTGCTGGTCACGGGCGTGGGCGATCCCGCGAGCCGCTGGCACGGCATCGACGAGAGCCTCTCCTTGTCGATGTTCGCCACCGGGGCCCGCGCCGAGGCCTTCCTGCTCGACGAGCTCCGCCGCTGATGTCGCAGTCAGCCCGGCCGACATAGTTCGATATATCGCTAGCGCGCTGATCCGCGGCACGGCAGACTGTGCCGATGCGGATCGGCGTGCTGGGCCCGGTGGCCGCGTGGGCCGCCTCGGGCGCGGACGTCGCACCCGCCGGCCTGCGTGTGCGCGGCCTGCTCGCCCGGCTCGCGCTGGCGCCCGGCCGGACCGTGACCGCGGAGACCCTGGTCGACGACCTGTGGGACGGTGGACCCGGCTCGGCGCCCGCCTCGGCCAACGCCCTGCAGGCCCTCGTCTCCCGGCTGCGCCGCGCGCTCGGGTCCGAGCTGGTGGTGACCGTGCCGGGTGGCTACCGCCTGGACCTGCCGCCCGCGGACGTCGACGCCGTGCGCGCCGCCCAGCGGATCGCCGAGGCCGAGCACGAGGCGGATCCCGCCGCGGCCCGTGAGCTGCTCGGTCAGGCTCTCGCGCTCTGGCGCGGACCGGCCCTGGCCGACGTCCGGCGGCTCCCCTTCGCCGGACCCGCCGCGGACCGGCTCGACGGCCGGCGCGCCGCCGCCGTCGAACGCGCCGCAGCGCTGGACCTGGTGCTCGGCCGCGCGGCCGGGAGCGTGGAACCCCTGACGGCACTGCTCGCCGAGCAGCCGCTGCGGGAGAGCGCCGCGGCCGCGCTGGCCCGCGCCCTGCACGCCACCGGCCGCCAGGCGGACGCACTCACCCTGCTCGACCGCACTCGCAACCGGCTGGTCGAGGAGCTCGGCGTGGATCCCGGCCCGGAGCTGGCGCAGGCCCGCCTCGACGTGCTGCGGGGCGTGCCCGCCCCGGCGGCCGCTCCCCCGCCGCGCCCGGCCCGGCCCGCCCCGCCGCGGCCGCTCACCAGCTTCGTCGGCCGGGAGGCGGACGTCGGGCGGCTGCGGGAGCTGCTGGAGACCGGGCGGCTGGTCACCCTCGTGGGGCCCGGCGGCGCGGGCAAGACCCGGCTGGCCCGGGAGGCGTGTCCCGAGAGGCCGGTCGCCGAGCTCGCCCCGCTCACGGGTCCGGACCAGCTGGCGGAGACCGTGCTCGCCGCCGTCGGCAGCCCTGAGCTGGTGATCCGCCAGGAGGAGCACCCCGACGCGGTCGAGCGGCTGGTGGCCGCGGTCGGCCGGCGCGATCTCGTCCTGGTCCTGGACAACTGCGAGCACCTGATCGGCGCGTGCGCGGAGCTCGTGGGCACGCTGCTCGACCGCTGCCCGGCTGTGCGGATCCTCGCAACCAGCCGGGAGCCGCTGGCCGTGCCCGGGGAACGGCTGCACCCGGTCGAGGCGCTCGACGACGCCGCGGCCGCGAGGCTGTTCGCCGACCGGGCCGAGGCCGTCGCCCCCGGGTTCGACGCCGAGGCGCACGCCGCCGCGGTCACGGAGATCTGCCGCCGGCTGGACGGCCAGCCGCTCCCGATCGAGCTCGCCGCCGCCCGGTTGCGGATGCTGAGTCCGGAGGAGGTCCTGGCCCGGCTCGACGACCGCTTCCGGCTGCTCACCACCGGCGCCCGGACCGTGCTGCCCCGGCACCAGACCCTGCGTGCCGTCGTCGACTGGAGCTGGGACCTGCTCGACGGGGCCGAGCGCGCCCTCGCCCGCAGGCTCGCCGTGTTCTCGGGCGGCGCCACGGCCGACGCCGCGGACCAGGTCTGCGGCGACGGGCTGGCGGACCCGTTCACGACGCTCGCCGCGCTCGTCGACAAGTCCCTGGTCGTGGCGGTCCCGCAGCCCGGGGCCCCGACCCGCTACCGGATGCTGGAGACCATCCGCGAGTACGCGCGCGAACGGCTCGTCGCCTCCGGCGAGGAGGCCGCGACGGCGGCGCGGCACGCGGCCTGGACGGTGGCCCTGGTGGAGCGGGCCGAGCCGGAGCTGCGCGGCCGGGACCAGCTGCGGTGGCTCGGGGTCCTGCGCGCGGAGGCCGGCAACATCACCGGGGCGCTGCGCCGGGCCGTCGCCGAGCAGGACGTCGCGACCGCGTACCGGTTGGTCGCGGGCATGTTCTGGGCCTGGCTGATCCGCGGCGCCACCGAGGAGTCGATGAGCTGGGTGCGCGCCGTCGGCGATCTCCCCGTGGACGGCGCCCCGGTCGACGTGCTCGCCCGGGTCACCGCGTTCCGGGCCGTCGAGTCGCTCGGCCGCGGGAACATGGAGGAGGCGCAGCGGCACATCGTGCGGGCGACCGCCCAGGCCGACGCGGTCCCGCGGCCGCGCCATCCCGCCCTCGACCTGGTGGGGCCGATGAGCGAGGCGTTCCTGGCCCAGGACCAGGAGCCCCTGACACCGGTCAGCACCACGCACCCGGACCCGTGGGTGCGGGCGTTCGCGCTCGAGATCCGCGCGACACTGGCCGAGAACGCGGGCCTGATCGACCTCGAACGCGAGCTGGTGCGGGCGGCGCACGCCCTGTTCACCGAGGTCGGGGACCGGTTCGGGCTCGGGATGACGCTCACGACGCTCGGCGAGCTGGAGGCGTGGGCGGGCGACGCGGACGCCGCCGGGGCCGCCTTCGAGGAGGCCATCGCCCTTGCGACCGAGCTCGCCAACGACGACGACCTGCCCCAGTACCTCGTCCGTCGCGGGGCGCTCGCCGCCCGGGTCGGCGACCACGCGCTGGCCCGCAAGCTCTACACCGAGGCGCTGGCGATGCTGGACGGCTCCGCGTACTCCTCGCCGGAGATGGTGCACGTCTCGCTCGCCGAGCTGGACCGCCTGGAGGGCGATCTGACCGCGGCGCGCGCCCGCCTGGCGGAGCTCGACCCGGCGATGGGCGGCGGGATCGCCGTGCCGCAGCGGAGGGCGCACCTGGAGGCCCAGCGTGCACTGGTCGAGCTCGCCGCCGGCGACCTGGCGCGGGCGGCGGAGCTGCTCGGCGCCGCCGTCGAGGCCGCCGACGCGAGCCGGGACGGGCCCGTCGTCGGGTTCGTCGCGGAGACCGTCGCGCAGCTGGCCATGGCGCGCGGGGACCGCGAGGGCGCCGCCCGGGCGCTGGGCGTCGCCGAGAACCGCCGCGGCGTCCTCGACCTCGGGGACCCCGCCGTCGTGGCGCTGCTCGACGCGCTCGGCCCCGGGGCGGACGCCCTGCGGCAGGAGGCCGGGCGCCTCCCGCCGCAGGCCGGTCTGGACCTGCTCCGCGATCAGGTGCGGCGGCGGTAGAGCGTCACCGCGATCGGCGCGAAGACCAGCGTGATGCCGGCCGCCCACAGCAGCGCCGTGCCCGCCGGGCCCGCCACCGGGCCGCCGAGCAGGAGTCCCCGTACGGCGTCGGCGGTCTTGGACACCGGGTTCACGTCCACCCAGCCCTGCAGCCAGCCGGGCATGGTCGACGCCGGGACGAACACGTTGCTGCCGAAGGTGAGCGGCAGCGAGATCAGCGCGCCGAGCCCCTGCACCGACCGCGGGTCCTTGACCACCATCGCCAGCGCGGTGAACACCCAGCACAGGGCGAACGCGAAGGCCATGACCAGCAGCAGCGCCGCCACGATCCCCGCCGGGCCCGCGGAGGTGCGGAAGCCCAGGAGCGCGCCGAACACCAGCATGATCACGCCGGACGTGGCGTAGCGGGCCAGGTCCGCGCCGATCGCGCCGAGCAGCGGGGCGGCCCGGGAGATCGGCAGGCTCCGGAAGCGGTCGAAGATCCCGGTGTGCAGGTCGTCGGCCAGGCCGGTGCCGGTGCCCGCGGAGGCGAAGATGACGGTCTGCACCAGCACCCCCGGCAGCGCGAACTGCAGGTAGGCGGAGGTGTCGCCGGCGATCGCGCCGCCGAAGACGTAGACGAACAGCAGCAGGAAGATGACCGGCTGCAGCGTGACGTCGATCAGCGCCTCGGGCGAGTGGATCGTCTTCACCAGGCCGCGCCAGGCCAGGGTGGCGGCGTGCCGCAGCGTCGACGGCCCGTGGCGGGCCCCGGCGCCCGGCGGTGATCCGGGCAGGGTCGTGGGGACGGGAGCGGTGGCGGTGGTCGTCATGCGGCCTCCTCGGTCGCGGGGCCGGCCTCGGCGGGGCGGCCGGTCAGGGTCAGGAAGACGTCGTCGAGGCTCGGCAGCCGCAGCCCCAGCTCGGCCACGGTGACGCCGGCGTCCTCGAGCCGCGCTCCGAGCCGGTGGAGCAGCGCGGAGGAGCCGGAGACGGTCAGCTCGCCGGTCGGGTCGATCGCGGGTGTCTCCGGTGTCAGCTCCCCGAGCAGGGTGGCGACCGCACCGACGTCGGCGCGGTGCAGCGGCCGCACGTGCAGCAGCTGCCCGCCGACCTCGGCCTTGAGGGACGCCGGGGTGCCGCTCGCGATCACCTGCCCGCGGTCGAGGACCACGAGGTCCTCGGCGAGCTGGTCGGCCTCCTCCAGGTACTGGGTGGTGAGCAGGACGGTGGTGCCCTCGGCGGCCAGGCCGCGCACGTGCTCCCAGACCTCGTTGCGGTGCCGCGGGTCCAGGCCCGTGGTCGGCTCGTCGAGGAACAGCACCTCCGGCCGGCCGACCAGGCTCGCGGCGAGGTCGAGCCGCCGGCGCATGCCGCCGGAGTAGGTCTTGACGCGGCGGCGGGCGGCCTCGGCCAGGCCGAACCGCTCGATCAGCTCGTCGGTGCGGCGGCGGGCGTCGCGCCGGGACAGGTCCAGCAGCCGCCCGATCAGGCGCAGGTTCTCCACGCCGGACAGGGCGTCGTCGACCGCGGCGTACTGCCCGGTCAGGCCGACGCGCAGGCGAACGGCGGGGGCCTCGGCGACGACGTCGTGGCCCAGCACGGTGGCCCGGCCGCCGTCCGGGCGCAGCAGGGTGGAGAGGACGCGGACGGTGGTGGTCTTGCCGGAGCCGTTCGGTCCGAGCAGGCCCAGCACGGTGCCGCGCCGGACCTCCAGGTCGACGCCGGCGAGGGCGGTGGTGGCGCCGAAGGTCTTCACCAGACCCTCGACGCGGATGGCCGGTCGGTTCATGGTCGGAGACTCTCGGCTCAGGGGCTGCCATCGGGCTGACAGGAGGCTGCCGTGCCGTGTCAGGACGGCGCACCCGGTTTCGCCCGTGGGCGCGGCTGGGCCGATCGGCGGATCTTGCGGACAGGTCGCCCGGGTTCGTGCCGGGGCGTCCGATTCGCGGGCGTACCTGCGGCGGCGGGCCGTTGACCATCGCTGTGACAGCGGTTACGGTCCGCTTAACGATCGTTCGGCAAGACGGGTACCCGCCCGTCGCCGGTCCCGGGAAGCAGCGTCGCCGAGGGAACGAGGTCCTCCACTGTGGATTCGACCGTACGCTCGACCGTGGCCCGCACCGACTCCGGGGAGTCCCCGCGCAGCCGGTGGGCCTTCCTGATCGACCGCAGACTCGACCGCTACCCCACCGGCAGCGAGCGGTACGCCCGCCTCGTGCTCGCCGTCGTGGCCACGGTCGTCATCTACTACGAGCAGTACACGCTGGGCGCCGTCTCGACCCTGGTCTCGCAGGAGCTCGGGATGTCCTTCCTCTTCCTGACGACCGGGCTCGCGGTGGCGAACCTGCTGGGCGCCTTCGGGTCCCTGGCCGCCGGGCTCGCCGACCGGCTGGGCAGGGCGAACATCGTCGTCTACGGCATGCTCGTGGTCGGGGCGCTCACGGCCTTCGCCATCACGCAGGTCCAGGACAAGTGGACCTTCATGATCCTCTCCACGATCGTCGCGATCATGGAGGGCATGCTGCTGGTGGCGACGCCCGCGCTGGTCCGCGACTTCAGCCCGCAGATGGGCCGCGCGCGGGCGATGGGCTTCTGGAACGTCGCCCCGCCCGCGGGGTCCCTGCTCGCCTCCGCGGTCGCGGCGCTCACGCTGGGCTCGCTGGTGAGCTGGCAGAGCCAGTTCCGCATCGCCGGCATCGCGGGCATCGTCGTGGCGCTGATCGCGCTGGTGTGGATGAAGGAGCTCAACCCGGCGCTGCGCGACCAGGCGGCGGTGTCCGAGGAGGACCGCGAGCTGCTCGAGGCGCGGGCCGCGCGCGGCGAGGTGAACGTGGACCTCGCGCACCCGTGGCGGCAGCTGCTCAAGGTCGACGTCGTGGTGCCGGCGATCGGGTTCTCGATCTCGCTGCTCTTCTACTACACGATCGTCGGCTTCGCGCCCGTGCTGTTCACGACGGTCTGGGGCTTCGACCTCGCCGCGGCCAACAGCGTGATCGCCTGGGCCTGGGCGTTCAACGTGCTGCTCTCGCTCACCTACGGCGCGCTCGTGGACCGGTTCCTGGTGCGCAAGCCGTGGATCCTCGCGGGGGCGGTGCTGTGCATCGCCATGCAGATCGTGCTGATCACGCTCGTCGGCGGCCGGCCGAGCTACCTCACGCTCGCGGTCATCATGGCCGTGCTGGCCACCTCGTGGGCGCTGTTCGCGGTCCCCTGGTACGCGGCCTTCACCGAGACCGTCGAGGCCCGCAACCCCGCACTGACCGCGACGGGCCTGGCGATCTGGGCCTGGATCATCCGCGTGGTGGTGTTCCTGTCGTTCCTGGTCGTGCCGCACGTGGTGACCTCGGCGAACACCCTGGTCGGGGCCGAGCCCCACCTCGCGGAGGCCGAACGGCTGCAGGCCGCCGGCCAGGCGATCCCGCCGGACCTGGCGGCGAAGCTGGGCGAGATCCAGAACGCCGCCGCGGTGACCGGCGACCAGTGGCGGCTGTGGATGTGGATCGCGGTGGTGTGCGCGGTCGGGCTGGCCGCCACCGTCCCCCTGCTGCGCGGCCGGTGGAGCGTGGCGAAGGCGCGTGCCGATCTGGCCGAGCACGAGCGGCGGCGGGCCGAGGAGCTGGCGGCGTTGCGCGGCTAGCGATTCGCCTCGTGGTTCCATGACGCGCGACCACACCGAGCCGGAGCGCGTCATGGATCCGTACTGCGAGTGAGGTCGGTCAGGCCTCGGCCTTCTCCGCGGCCTCGAGCCAGTCCAGCTCGACGGCCTCGCGCTCGGCCTCGACGGACTTCAGCTCCGCGGAGAGCTCCATCAGCTTCTGCGGGTCCGTCGCGGCCTCGGCCAGCCTCGTGTGCAGCTGCTCCTCGCGCCTGGTCAGCTGCTCCATCTTCCGCTCGAGCCGCGCGGCCTCCTTGCGGGCGGCGCGCTGCTCGGCCGCGTTCACCGCCGGGGCGGCCTTGGGCGCCGGCGCCGCCGCGGCCTGCGGTGGCGCCGTGGAGGTCCCGGCGGCTGCCCGGCGGCGCAGGTACTCCTCGATGCCGCCGGGCAGGTGGGTGATCCTGCCGTCGCCGAACAGCGCCACGACGGTGTCGCACACCCGCTCGGTGAGGTACCGGTCGTGGCTGACCACCACCAGCGTGCCCGGCCAGCCGTCGAGCAGGTCCTCGAGGTTGGTCAGGGTGTCGACGTCGAGGTCGTTCGTCGGCTCGTCGAGCAGCAGGACGTTGGGCTCGGCCATGAGCAGCCGGGTGAGCTGCAGCCGGCGCCGCTCGCCTCCGGAGAGCCGGCCCACGGGCGTCCACTGGCGGGCGGGCGGGAAGCCCAGCCGCTCGGCCACCTGTGAGGCCGTCATCTCCTCCTTGCCGAACCGGACGTACTTGGCGACGGCCTCGACCGCCTCCAGCACGCGCATGTCCTGCGGCAGGTCGCCGAGGTCCTGCGTGAGCTGCGCGAGCTGGACCGTCTTGCCCTCGATCCGCTTCCCGCCGTCGAGCGGGCGCTCCCCGGTCAGCGACCGGAGCAGCGTGGTCTTGCCCGAGCCGTTGACCCCGACGATCCCGATCCGGTCGCCCGGGCCGAGCCGCCAGGTCTGGTGCTCCAGCAGGGTGCGGTCCCCGATCCGGACCGTGGCGTCCTCGAGCTCGAGGACGGTGCGGCCGAGCCGGTTCGTGGCGAAGTTCAGCAGCTCGACGGTGTTGCGCGGCGGCGGCACGTCGGCGATCAGGGCCTCGGCGGCCTCGATCCGGTACCGCGGCTTCGACGTCCGGGCGGGCGGGCCGCGCCGCAGCCACGCCAGCTCCTTGCGGGCCAGGTTGCGCCGGCGCATCTCCGCCGCGTCGGCCTGCCGGGCGCGCTCGGCCCGCGCGAACACCCAGTCCTGGTAGCCGCCGAGGTAGCTCTCGACGCGCCCGTTCGCGACCTCCCAGGTCCGGGTGCAGACGGCGTCGAGGAACCAGCGGTCGTGCGTGACCACCACGACCCCGCAGCGCCGGGACAGCAGGTGGTCGGCGAGCCAGCTGACGCCCTCGACGTCCAGGTGGTTGGTGGGCTCGTCGAGCACGACGAGGTCGGGCTCGCCGAGCAGCGCGCGGGCCAGCGCGACCCGGCGCTTCTCGCCGCCGGACAGCCCGTCGACGGTCCGCTCCAGGTCGCGGAGACCGAGGCCGCCGAGGACGTCCCGCGCCTTGGGGTCCGAGGCCCACTCGTGGTCGGCGTCGTAGTGGGCGAGCACGACGTCCCGGATCCGGACGCCGGCCGGGAAGTCGTCCCCCTGGGTCAGGTAGGCGAGCTTCAGCCCGCCCAGGCGGGAGACCCGCCCGCCGTCCGGCGCGCGCCGCCCGGCGAGCAACTCCAGCAGGGTGGTCTTGCCGCCGCCGTTGAGGCCGACGACGCCGACCCGCTCGCCGCGCTCGACGCCGAGTGACACGCCGTCGAGCAGCACCCGCGACGCGTCGCCGGGGACGTGCGCGGAGACGTTCTCCAGGTTGACCAGGTTCTGTCCGGCCATCTGTCCTCTCTCAGGCCCGGGCCGGCGGCCAGGGCGACCCGCCCGGGGCGGGCGGTACGGGTGGGGGCTCGTCCGAGTCGACGACACGGGCCCCGGGGACGGGACCGTGCGCGACGCGGACGGTGCGGCAGACGCCGACGCCGGCGAGCTCCGCGGCGACCTCGACCGCCGACTCGGCGTCGGAGCAGAGGAACGCGCAGGTGGGGCCCGAGCCGGAGACGATCCCGGCCAGCGCGCCCGCGCTGACCCCGGCTCTCAGGGTACGGCGCAGGTCCGGCGCCAGGCTCACGGCCGCGGCCTGCAGGTCGTTGCCCAGCGAGAGCGCGAGCTGGCGCGGGTCGCCCTGGGCGAGCGCGCCGAGCACGGGCTCCACCGGGCGCTCGGGCGGCTCGTCGCCGCCGCGCAGCCGGTCCAGCTCGGCGAAGACGGTCGGGGTGGAGAGCCCGCGCCGGGCGAGCGCGATGACCCAGTGCATCGGGTGCCGGGACAGGACCGGGACGATCCGCTCGCCGCGGCCGGTGCCGAGCGCGGTGCCGCCGTGCAGGGCGAAGGTGACATCGCTGCCCAGCTCGGCCGCCATGGACGACAGCTCGTCCCGGTTCAGGTCCAGCTTCCACAACGCCGAGAGCCCGACCAGCGTTCCCGCGGCGTCGGCGCTCCCGCCGGCCATGCCGCCGGCGACCGGGATGCCCTTACGCAGCACCACGCGCACGTCCGGGTCGTGGCCCGAGCGCTGGGCCAGCAGCTCGACGGCCCGCCAGGCCAGGTTCGTGTCGTCGACCGGGACCTCGGAGACGCCCTCGCCGTGCACCTCGAGGCCCGGCTCGTCGCTCGCGGAGACCGCGACCTCGTCGAACAGGCTCACGGCGTGGAAGACCGTGACCAGGTCGTGGTAGCCGTCCGCGCGCACGCCGCCCACCGCCAGGTGGAGGTTGATCTTCGCGGGCACCCGGACGGTGACCGGCGGTCGAACGGCGGAGAGCACCACCCAACCCTACTGACCGCGGCGGACCGGTGACCTGAGGCTGACGGTGAAGGTGAGCACGGCCACCAGGCCGATCACCAGCACTCCGGCCGGCAGGAGCAGGGCCTGGGCCATCGCCGTGCTGAAGGGCTCGTGCAGGGCGGGCGGTACCGCGGCGATGTTCTCCCCGGCCGGGCTGTCTCCCCCGCCGCCGAGGGTGGCGGCGAGCCGGGACTCCATGAGCACCGCGATCCCGGCGCTGCCGAGCACGGCGCCGACCTGCCGGGTGGTGTTGTAGACGCCGGCGCCCGCCCCGGCCCGGGCGTGCGGCAGGTTGCGGTTGGCCGTGGTGGCGACCGGGCCCCAGACGAACGCGTTGCCCACGCCGAGCAGGGCGATCGGCAGCAGCAGGCGCCAGATCGCCGAGCCGGGCTCCATGACCGCGGCCAGCCAGACGAGCGACGCGGCCCAGGCCGCCATGCCGAACCCGGCGATCCAGCGCGGGTGCGCCCGGTCGGTGAGCCGCCCGACCCACGGCGCGAGCACCCCGGAGAACACCGCCATGGGGATCAGCAGCAGGGCCGAGCGCGTGGGCGAGAGCCCGAGCACGCCCTGCGCGTAGAACATGATCGGGAACGACATCGCGGTGACCGCGAACCCGACGGTCGTGATCGCGACGTTCGCCAGACTGAAGTTGCGGTCCCGGAACAGGCCGAGCGACATCAGCGGCTCGGCCCGGTTGCGCGACTGCCAGAACACGAAGCCGCCCAGCACGGCCAGCCCCGAGAGGATGAGGGCCCAGACGCCCGCGCCCCAGTCGTAGGCCTGCCCCTCCTGGATGCCGAAGACCAGCAGGAACATGCCGATCGCGCTGAGCACGACGCCGAGCACGTCGAACCGGTGCACGTGCGTGGGCAGCTCGGGGACCAGCCGCATCGCCATCACGAACCCGACGACGCCCACGGGCACGTTGACGAAGAAGATCCACTCCCAGCCGAGCCCGTCGACCAGGACCCCGCCGAGGATCGGCCCGACCAGGGTGGCGACCCCCGCGACCGCGCCCCACAGGCTCATCGCCCGGCCGCGCTGGTCGGCCGGGAAGGTCCGGGTGATCACGGCCATGGTCTGCGGTGTCATGAACGAGGCGCCGAGCCCCTGGAGCACCCGCGCGACGACCAGCATCTCGATCGACCGGGTGAGCCCGCACCACAGCGAGGCGAGCGTGAAGATCGCCAGGCCGGTGAGGTAGACCCGGCGGGGACCGAACCGGTCCCCCAGCCGGCCCGTGATGAGCAGGGGCACGGCGTAGGCCAGGAGGTAGGCGCTGGTCACCCACACCACGCCGTCGACGCTCGCCCCGAAGTCGGCCTGGATGGCGGGCGTGGCCACGGTCACGATGGTGGAGTCCACGAGGATCATGAAGAAGCCGAGCACCAGGGCCCACAGCGCCGGCCACGGGCTGGTGGTGGGCGGGGTGCCGGACCGGGTGTCGGTCTCGCTGACGGCCATGACTCTCCTCGCGGATCGGTACGCCGTGAAAGCGTAGGCCGCGCCCCCGACAGGACGCGCGACGGTCACCGGGGGCGGTGCGCGGCGAGGCGGGCGAAGTCCTCGATCCCCAGCGTCTCGGCGCGGGCCATCGGGTCGATTCCCGCGGCCCGGAGGGCCTGCTCCGCGGCGGCGGCGGAACCCGCCCACCCCGCGAGGGCGGGACGCAACGCCTTGCGACGCTGCGCGAAGGCGGCGTCGACGAGTGCGAACACCTCGGCCCGGTCGCCGGGCGGGGGCTCGCGGCGGGTGAAGGCGAGCAGCCCGGAGTCGACGTTGGGCACGGGCCAGAACACCGCCCGGGGCACCGGGCCGGCGCGCCGGGCGTCGGCGAACCACGCGAGCTTGACGCTGGGCACCCCGTAGACCTTGCCCCCCGGGCCCGCGGCCAGCCGGTCCACGACCTCCTGCTGCACCATGACCAGCCCCTTCTCCAGCGTGGGAGCGGCGCCGAGGAGGTGGAGCAGGACGGGCACGCCGACGTTGTACGGCAGGTTCGCGACCACCGCGGTCGGCGCGGGATCCAGCTCGCGCACCGTCATCGCGTCGGCGTTCGTGACGGTCAGCCGGTCGGCGAGCGCGGGCGCGAACTCCGCCACCGTGCCCGGCAGCGCCGCCGCCAGCGCCGGGTCGATCTCGACGGCGTGCACGTGGGCGACCGCCGGCAGCAGAGCCAGGGTCAGCGAGCCGAGGCCGGGGCCGACCTCGACCACGACGTCGTCCGGCCCCAGGTCCGCGGCCCTGACGATCCGCCGCACCGTGTTGGGGTCGTGGACGAAGTTCTGCCCGAGCCGCTTGGTCGGCCGGATCCCGAACCGTTCGGCGAGCGCGCGGACCTCCGCCGGGCCCAGCAGGCGGGAGGTGACGGGGTCGGGCGCGCTCACGCGTCCATCATCCGTGACCGCACGCCGTCGGCCCGAGCCGGGCAGACTGCGGACGTGCTCAGGCTGCGCTGGCTGACCCTGCTCACCGGTGACCCGGAGGGCCTCGACGACCGGATCACGCGCGATCTCGGGCTGTCCCGCTGCACGTTCGACCCCGAGTTGGAGGGCTTCGGCGTGTCCAGCGCCGTCCACCCGCTGGGTCCGGACCGGTTTCTGGAGGTCTGTGCGCCGGTGCGGGAGGGCACCTCGGCGGCCCGGCGCCTGGCGAAGGCCGGCGACGGTGTCTACATGGTGATCTTCCAGGTCGGGGGCCTGGCCGACCACCGCCGGCGGCTCGCGGAGCACGGCATCCGGGTGGTCGCGGAGTTCGACCGCCCGCAGACCCGCGGCCGGTGGGCCTCCCTGCACCTGCACCCGGCCGACACCGGCGCCGCCCTCCTCTCGCTGGACGTCTCGGAGCCGCCCGAGGACTTCACCGTCGTCGAGGGGCCGTGGCGCGAGCACGTCCGCACGGAGGTCGTCACCGACCTGGCCGGGCTCGAGGTGCACGGGTCCGACCCGGCGGCCCTGGCCGAGCGCTGGTCGGCCGCCACCGGCGCCGCGCTGCGCGACGGCACCCTGCTGCTCGACGACGCGCGGATCGCGTTCCGGGAGGGCTCGGAGGGCGCGGCCACTGTGCTGCTCGACGCCCGCGAGGACCGTGACCTCGACCTCGGCGGTGTCCGGTTCGTTCTGCGACGGCCCGCGCCGTAATACAGTCGCATCATGTCCGACCTCCCGGCCGTCGTCTTCGACTTCGGCGGCGTGATCACCTCGTCGCCCTTCGAGGCGTTCAACCGGCTCGAGACCGAGCGCGGGCTGCCGAAGGACCTCGTGCGCCGGATCAACGCGACCAATCCCGACGGCAACGCGTGGGCGTTGTTCGAGCGCGCGGAGATCGACGCCGAGCGCTTCGACTCGCTGTTCGCCGAGGAGGCCCTGGCACTGGGTCACGAGCTGCGCGGTGCGGACGTCCTGGCCCTGCTCGCCGGAGACATCCGGCCGCGCATGGTCGCGGCCATCGACCTGCTCAAGGAGCGCGGCCACCGGCTGGGGTGCATCACGAACAACGTCCCGGCCGGCCACGGCGCGCAGATGTCGCCGACCGCCGAGCGGGCCGAGGCGGTCGCCGCCGTGATGGCCCGGTTCGACCACGTCGTGGAGAGCAGCAAGGTCGGGGTGCGCAAGCCCGACCCGCGGATCTACACGATGGCCTGCACCGGGCTGGGCGTCGAGCCGGAGCAGTGCGTGTACCTCGACGACCTCGGCATCAACTGCAAGCCCGCCGCCGCGCTGGGCATGCGCGCGATCAAGGTGACCGGCGAGGAGCAGGCGCTCCGCGACCTGGAGCAGGCGCTCGACCTGCCGCCCGGCACCTTCTGACCCTCGCGCACTGACCCGGTGAGCGAACGGCGCTCTCGCTCATTCCTAGTGAGCGAAAGTGCCGCTCGCTCATTCCTAGTGAGCGAAAGTGCCGCTCGCTCGGTCCGTCAGCGGGGCAGGCCGAGCTTGCGGGCGCAGGCGGGCCAGGCGCCGTAGCCGCCGCGGTCGTCGCGGACCTTGGTCGCGACGGCGATCTGCTCCTCGCGGCTGGCCTGGTGCGGCAGCGGCGCGTACTGGGTGCCGCCGTAGGCGCGCCAGGTGGAGGCGTCGAACTGGACGCCGCCGTAGTAGCCGTTGCCGGTGTTGATCGCCCAGTTCCCGCCGGCCTCGCACTGCGCCAGCCGGTCCCAGGTCGCGCCGTCGCTGATCGCCGGGGCGGGCGGCTTCTCGTCGTTCGTGCCGACCTTGACGATCCGCGGTCGTGGCGGCGTGCTGGCGCCCGCCCGGATCTGCTCCCGGCGGACCTCCCGGCCGTTCTGCACGTAGACCCGCATGATGGCGGTCTGCTCGCCGGGCGCACCAGGGTCGACGACCTGGCGCTGGCCGCGCGGCAGCTCGGGGTCCTCGACCTCCTGCACCGGCGGGTCGGTCCGGCGCACCTCGACGACCTCGCCGACGCCGTTGCGGACCAGGTGGACCTGCAGGCCGTCCGTGAGCTGGCTGTCGCTGCTGGGGACGGAGACGTCGTCCGGGCCGAGGGTGATGCCCCTCTCGGCCAGCAGCCCCGCCACCGTGCCGGCGTTGGTGGTGATCTGCTCGGGCGGGTTGGTGCCGTCGGCGAGGGTGACGGTGCGCTGAACCTCGATGCGGACGTTGAGCCCGCCCATCGGGATCTGCGTGTCCGGCGCGAGCGACATCTGGATCGGCTGGACGTCCACGCCCAGGCCCTTGAGTGCCGCGTCGACCGACGACGCCGTGGTCCAGACGTTGCGCGTCTGCCCGCCCTCGGTGAGCGTCAGCATCCGGGCCCGGTCGACGATCACCTGGTCGCCGTCGGCGATCTCCGTCGTCGGCGCGGGCTCGACCCGGTCCTGCGGGTTCGCGGCGACGCCGGCGGCGGCGAGCACCTCCGCGACGTCGTCGGCATAGGTGTGCACGACGCGGTCCTGGCCGTCGACGGTCACCGTGACGGCCTTGTCCATCGCCAGCGCCGTCGCGCTGCCCGCGGTGAGCGTGAGCAGCGCCGCGACGGCGACCGCGCGGGCGCCGGCGCCGGACCTCCGGCCGGTCGGGGCGGTGGGCGGGGTCGCACGGCGGGTCGTGGTGGCGGGGCGGGTGGGGGTGACGGTCCGCGGCCGGGGCCGGGCCTCGGGCTCCGCGGGCGCCGGCGGCGCGACGACGCCGAACGCCTCCGTCGCGGGCTCGGCGTCGGCCCCTGTGTCGGCCCCCGTGTCGGGCGTGGTGCCGGGCGCGCGGCGGGGCTCGGCCACGGGGGCCGGCGGAGCGACGACGGCGAGGGCACCGGAGTCCAGGCGGCCCGTGTCCTCCACGACCGCGACGCCGCCCGAGTCGAGTCGGCCCGTGTCGTCGTGCGCCGGGAAGCGACCCGAGTCGAGCCGGCCCGTGTCGTCGTGCGCCGCAGAGCGACCCGAGTCGAGCCGGCCCGTGTCGTCGAGCACCGGGAAGCGACCCGAGTCGAGCCGACCCGTGTCCTCCAGCGCCGCAAAGCGACCCGAGTCGAGCCGAACCGTGTCCTCCAGCGCCGCGAACCGACCCGAGTCGAGCCGGCCCGTGTCCTCCAGGGCGACGAAACCGCCGGTGTCGATGCGGCCCGTGGCACCCTCCCGGCCCGGGAGTTCGGCGTCGGCCGGGTCGACCCGCGGCATCCCGCCCGTGGGCGCCTCGTCGAACCAGCCGCCCCCGGCGGGGACGGTGTCCAGGGCGCCGGGACCGGCAGGGGCCTCCACCGGCGGGACCGCGGCGAAGGGGGCGGTGAAGGGCTCGGCCCGGAGCTCCCCGGGGCCCGCGTCCTCCGCCCAGGGCTCCTCGGACCGGTCGAGCCAGGCGCCGCCCGTCGGCCCGACCTGCGTCTCCGCGTCCGCCGTCCGCCCGGTGCCGAGCCGCGCGACCCCGAGTCGCTCCGTCCCGAACCGCCCGGCCGCGGACCGCCCGGACTCCAACCGCCCGGTCCCGGATCGCTCGGCGTCGAACCGCCCGGACTCGGACCACCCGGCCCCGGATCGCTCGATCCCGAACCGCTCTGCCGCGGTCTCCTCGGCTCCGTACCGGGCGCGTGCGTCATGCCCGGGAGCGACCTGATCGGTACCGGCGTGCCCGGGCCCGCCCTGCTCGTCCTCGATCCACCACGAGCCCGGCACGTACTCCGCGACCGGGGCCCCCGAGTCGGCGTACCCGCGGAGGTCCTCCGCGGGGCGCTCGCTGCCCCCGTCGTCGTACTCCAGCCACGGTCCGGTCCGGAGGGCCGGACCGGACCCGGCCCCGGAGCCGTCCGTCGCGACCGGCCGCTCGGCGCGTTCCAGCGACTCGAGTCCCAGGCGGACCCGGACCGCGCGCCGGCGCGCGCGCGCAGATACGTCGACCACTGGCTTCCAGACGCTCGTCGGACCGGGCAGGGGTGGCGCGCGACGGTGACCGGGGCTGGCGGCGTCGGGGAACGCCCGGTCACGCGTCGCCGCACCGGTGCTGGGGAGCGGGCCCCTCCCGGCTGGGCGATCACGGAACCGTAACGGGCCGTGCTCGTCGGGCTCGACCCCGACGCGCGCGACAGCGCCGAACGGTGCGCCCGCTACGCCGAGCGCGGTGCCCGACCGTCGGGCGACGTCACAGTCGCGACGGGCGGCAGGTCGGCGAGACCGAAGATCCGCTCGGCGTTCCGGTCCGTGGTCGCGGCGAGCTCATCCGCCTGCATGCCACGGACTTCGGCCAGGCCACGCACCGTCCACGGCAGACAGTAGGGCTCGTTGGCCCGCCCGCGGTGCGGGTGCGGGGTGAGGAACGGGGCGTCCGTCTCGACGAGCAGGTGGTCGTCGTCCGGGATCGCCGCGGCCTCGCGCAGGGCGGCGGCGTTGCGGAAGGTGACCGGCCCGGCGAACGACAGAACGTAACCGGCCTCGGCGCACTCGTGGGCCATCGCGGCGTCGCCGGAGAAGCAGTGGAAGACCACGGTCCCCGGCGCGCCCTCCTCGCGGAGGATGCGCAGCACGTCGGCGTGCGCCTCTCGGTCGTGGATCATCAGCGGCTTGCCGAGGCGCTTCGCGAGGTCGATGTGCCACCGGAACGAGGCCTGCTGCGCCTCCGGCGGCGAGTAGTCCCAGTAGTAGTCCAGCCCGGTCTCGCCGACGGCCACCACGCGCGGATCGGCGGCCAGCCGCTCGATCTCGGCGAACTCCTCGTCCGTGACGGCCGCGGTGCGCGTCGGGTGCAGCGCGACGGCCGCCACCACCCGCTCGTCCCAGTAAGCGGCCTGCACGGCCCACCGGGCCGCGGCGAGGTCGTCCGCCACCGTGACCGCGCGCGTGACGCCCACGGCGGCGGCGCGATCCAGGGCGGCGGCGACGTCCTCCGCGGTCTCGCAACCGCAGGCGTCGAGGTGCGTGTGGGCGTCGACGGTCGGCGCGCCCAGCGGCTCAGGGGGTTCGGGCCGCTCGCGGCGTCCGTATGAGGTCACCGTTCTCCCAGGTCGGCGGGGTCGTGAGCGCCGAGTGCCGCTCCGGCGGCACTCGGCACTCACGGATCACTTCTGGATCGGGGCCCACTCCGGGCCGGTCTCGGCGAGCTCGGGGGCCAGCTTGGCGAACAGCGGCGTCGGCTTGGCCAGCGGGCGGCCGACCTCGATCGGCCGGGACTCCCAGACGGCCTGCTGCTCGGTGTAGTCCCCGGTCAGGATCGAGTAGTCCGGCCCGTCGCCGAGGTCCTCCACCGAGCGGATCTCCGGCTGTGCCGCCCAGACACCCTCGCCGCCGAGCGCCTCGTGCACCTTCTGCGCGGCGTGCGGGAGGAACGGGGTGAGCAGCGTGTTCGCGTCGGACACCACCTGCAGCGCGGTGTGCAGGATCGTGTCCCGGCGGTCCGGGTCGTCCTTGCGCTTCCACGGCTCCTGGTCGGAGATGTACTTGTTCGCCGCGCCGACCACCCGCATCGCCTCGGTGACCGCCTGCTTGAAGCGGTTGCGCCGCAGCAGGTCCCCGACGACGTCGAACCCGGCCCGCGAGGTCGCGAGCAGCGCCGCGTCCGCCTCGGTGGGCGCCGTGGGCTTCGGGATCGCGCCCACGTTCTTGTGCGCCATCGAGATCGAGCGGTTGACGAGGTTGCCCCACTCGTTGGCCAGCTCGAAGTTGATCCGGCGGACGAACTCCTCCCAGGTGAAGTCCGTGTCCTGGTTCTCCGGCCCGGCGACGGCGATGAAGTACCGCAGCGCATCCGGCCCGTACTCGCGCAGGAAGTCCCCGACGTAGATCACGGTGCCGCGCGAGGTCGAGAACTTCGACCCGCTCATCGTCAGGTACTCCGACGACACGATCTCGCTGGGCAGGTTCAGCGTGCCGAACGCGCCGGGCTCGCCGCCGCGGTCGCCCTCGCCGTTGTGCCCCAGCAGGATCGCCGGCCACATCACCGAGTGGAAGGTGATGTTGTCCTTGCCCATGAAGTAGTAGCCCTGGGCGGCCGGGTCGGCCCACCACTGCTTCCAGGCGTCCGGGTCCGAGCCGCGGCGGGCCCACTCGACGGACGCCGAGAGGTAGCCGATGACCGCGTCGAACCAGACGTAGATCTTCTTCAGCGGGTTGTCCCGCCAGCCGTCCAGCGGCACCGGGACGCCCCAGTCGAGGTCGCGGGTGATCGCCCGCGGCTTGAGGTCCTCGATCAGGTTGGCGCTGAACTTGAGCACGTTCGGCCGCCAGTCCGTGCGCGTGGACAGCCAGCCGCCCAGCGACTCGGCGAAGGCGGGCAGGTCGAGGAAGAAGTGCTCGGTCTCGACGAACTTCGGCGTCTCGCCGTTGATCCGCGACCGCGGGTTGACGAGGTCGGCGGGGTCGAGCTGGTTGCCGCAGTTGTCGCACTGGTCGCCGCGTGCGCCGTCGTACCCGCAGATCGGGCAGGTGCCCTCGACGTAGCGGTCCGGCAGCGTGCGCCCCGTCGACGGACTGATCGCGCCCATCTGCGTCTTCGGGACGATGTACCCGTTCTTGTACAGCGACAGGAACATCTGCTGCGTGACGTCGTAGTGGTTCGACGTCGTGGTCCGGGTGAACAGGTCGTAGGACAGCCCGAGGCCCTGCAGGTCCTCCGTGATGACCTTGTTGTACTTGTCGGCGAGCTGGCGCGGGGTGAGACCCTCCGCGTCCGCCTGCACCTGGATCGGGGTGCCGTGCTCGTCCGTGCCGCTGACCATGAGCACCCGGTCGCCCGCCATCCGCCGGAAGCGCGAGAAGACGTCGGAGGGCACACCGAAGCCGGAGACGTGGCCGATGTGCCGCGGACCGTTGGCGTACGGCCACGCCACGGCGGTCAGCACGGAGGAACTCATGTGACCAGCGTATGCCCGGCGGTGAACGAGGTTTCCGCCGCCCACGCCGGGGTGATCGGGCGGGCGGGCCCGGCCCGCCGGTAACGGGCCGGCGCGGCCGTGCCGATGCTCCCCGACGGGGTCGGTCGCAGGGCCGCCCGGTGCCTCGATCATCCTTCCGGTGCCGGAGTTGAGACCACAGCGACGGGCGGAGTGAGGCCGGTGTTCGAGCGGACGGGGTCCCGTGCGGACCCCACGTGGGCGCGGGCGGGCACGCCACCCGAGGCGACATGGGGGATCCGGGTCCCCGGCGAGGCCTGGGCGGTGGGCCTGGTGCGCGGTGCGCTCCGGGTGTGGCTGGGCACCGTCGGCTGGTCCGGCGCCCCCGCCGACGAGGTCCTCACGGCCGCCGTCGAGGCGCTGGTCCACGCCGTCCAGCACACCCATCCCACCCGGGTCGAGGGCGGTCCGCTCGTGCTGGAGGCCCGCGTCGTCCCCGGGGTGCGGACCCGCCGGGTCGAGATCGTCCTGTCGCCCGGCGGCGCGGCCTCCGCGGACGAGCTCCCCGAACTCGTCGGGGGGCTCGTCGCCGAGGTGGAGGTGGTGCCGAACGGCGGCCCCGCCTGGGACACCCGGGTGGTCCTGCGCAGCCACCCCGACCCGTGAGCGGCCCCGTCGACCGGCGGGTCAGCCGGCGAACCGTTTGGCCGGGTCCGGCGGGGCCGCCCCGGCCGCGACCAGCGCGTCCGACCAGGCGCAGAGCTGCTTGGTGAGCGTGTCGAGCTCGGGCCCGATCGCCTCGACGAGCGACTCCTGCATCGCGTCGGTGCGGCGCTCGAGCTCGGCGCGGTGCGACAGCCCGCGCTCGCTCAACCGGGCGCCCTCGACCAGGCCGCGGGCCCGCAGCCGGTCCGCGGCGGCGTCGATCTCCTCGGCCGACCATCCGCGCGTCGCCGTGTAGGTGCGCAGCGGGAACCCGCAGAACAGCTCGGTCAGCACGTTCATCTCGACCGGATCCAGGCCGTCGACCGCGCAGACCGCCAGGTGGGAGTCACCCCGATGCTCCCGCAGCAGGTGGCACGCGTGCACCAGGGCCGCCGCCGGGTCGTCGGGCCACGGATCGGCGGTCAGGCCGGTGAACAACGGCCGCGCGGTCCGGTCCGCGGCGTCGATGCCGCGGCGCAGGTGCGTGACCACGCGGGCCGCCTCGTCGTCGATGTCGCCGAGCACCCGGCGCAGGGTGCGCGCGGGCGCCTCGATGCGGACCCGGATCACGTCGTCGCGGCTCAGCGCCGCCCGCCCCGCCTGGTACTGCGGGACGATCAGGTCGGGCCTGAACACCCCCAGCGCCACGACGGCCAGCGGCGCGGGCGGGGTACCCAGCGCGGCCGTGCGCTGCCAGACGTAGGCGGCGAAGTAGTCGTCCAGCCCCAGCTCGGCGAACGCCTCGGCGGCCTCCGGCGACCAGATGGAGAGGCAGGCCAGCGGCTCCACCGCGTCGCGCAGGGCCCGCGCCGGGCTCGGGTTCGCGGCGGCGGGCGGGACGGGTCGCGGCTCGTCGGGGGCGGTGAAGAACAGGGCGCGCATGGTCGGGTAGTCCACGGTGACTCCGATGCCGGCGGGCGGGGACGATCGTCGAGTATCGCGGCGTTCGTCCGGTCCGGGCACTACGCAGAGGTGCGTACGTACGTCGACGCCGGCAGCAGCCCGTCCCGCGACAGGAAGAACAGCCCCGGGAACCGCTTGCGCTTCGCGAGGTCGCCGGTGGCGCCGAAGAGCACGAGCACCTGGGACGGAAGATCGGGACCGGTCATGCCGGCGAGCCACCCCACCCGGCCCACGCACCGATCCTCCGCGGCCGGACGTCACGATCGTCCGGGTTACCGTGGGGAGGTGAACGTGGAGGTCACTCCCCTGCCCGGGATCGGCGTGCGCAAGGACTTCGCCCTGCGCAACGGCCGTCGCGTCGGTGTCGTCACCCACCGCGACGGCCAGATCGAGCTGATCCTCTCCAAGTCCGACGACCCGGACGCCTGCCTGGCCGAGCTGCCGCTCACGGCCGAGGAGGCCTCCGCCCTGGCCAACCTGCTCGGCGCGCCCCAGCTGGTCGCGCAGCTCAACGAGGAGCACCGGGACCTCCCCGGTATCCACACCCGGCAGATCCCGGTGCTGGAGAACAGCCCGTACGACGGCCGGACGCTGGGCGACACCGCCCTGCGCACCCGGACGAGCGTCTCGGTGGTCGCGGTGATGCGAGCCGGCCAGGCGCACCCGTCCCCCACGCCCGACTTCACCCTGACCGCCGGGGACCTGCTGGTCACCGTCGGCACGTCCGAGGGGCTCGACAACGCCGTCAAGATCCTCAAGAACGGATAGCCCGTGGACCACACCGCGCTCGAACTGATCGAGCTCGGCGCCGTCTTCTTCGGGCTCGGCCTGCTCGGACGCCTCGGGGGCCGGATCGGCCTGTCCCCCATCCCGCTCTACCTCGTCGGCGGGCTCTGCTTCGGCACCGGCGGGATCTTCCCGCTCGGCGACATCGGCGAGTTCACGTCGCTGGCGAGCGAGGTCGGCGTCGTCCTGCTGCTGTTGCTGCTGGGTCTGGAGTACTCGGCCGCCGAGCTGATGACCGGGCTGAAACGGTCGTGGATGGGCGGCCTGCTCGACATCGTGCTCAACGCCGCGCCCGGCGTGGCGGTGGCGCTGATCCTCGGCTGGGGGCCGGTCGGTGCGATGGTGATGGGCGGCGTCACGTACATCTCGTCGTCCGGGATCGTCGCGAAGGTGCTGTCCGACCTGGGCCGGCTCGGTAACCGCGAGACCCCGGTCGTGCTGTCCATCCTCGTGTTCGAGGACCTGGTGATGGCTGTCTACCTGCCGATCCTCACCGCCCTGCTGATCGGCGTGACGTTCATCGGCGGGCTGGAGGCCGTCGGGATCTCGCTCGCGGTGATCGCCGTCGTGCTGCTGGTGGCGCTGCGCTGGGGCCGTTACGTCTCCGCGGTCGTCGACAGCCCGGACCGCGAGGTCTTCCTGCTCAAGGTGCTCGGCGCGGCGCTGCTGGTGGCCGGGCTCGCCTCGGCGCTGCAGGTCTCGGCCGCGGTGGGGGCGTTCCTGCTCGGCATCGCGATCTCCGGGTCGACCGCGCACAACGCCACCCGGCTGCTCGAGCCCCTGCGCGACCTGTTCGCCGCGGTGTTCTTCGTGGTCTTCGGGCTGAACACGGATCCCCGGACGATCCCGCCGGTGCTCGGCTGGGCGGTCGTGCTCGCCGTCGCGACCGCGCTGACCAAGATCGCGACGGGCTGGTGGGCGGCCCGGCGGCAGGGCATCGGGAAGCTCGGCCGCGCTCGCGCGGGTGCCGCACTGATCGCCCGCGGGGAGTTCTCGATCGTGATCGCGGGGCTGGCGGTGTCCTACGCCGCCGTCCCGGAGCAGCTCGCGGCGCTCGCCACGGCGTACGTGCTGATCATGGCGATCCTCGGCCCGATCGCGGCGAAGTTCGTCGAGCCCGTCGCCCGCGCGCTGCAACGCCGCTCCGCCCCGGCGCCCGCCCCGACCGCCGGCAACTGACCCCGTGAGTGGCAACTGCCGTTGAAGCGGCAGTTGCCGCTCACGAGGACTGCAGGGTGGCGTTGTAGAGCTCGCGCTTGGGCACGCCCGCGGCCTGTGCCACGGCGGCCACGGCGTCCTTGAGCCGCTCGCCGTCGGCGACCCGCTCCTGCACCGCCGGCACCAGGGACTCCACGGGCGGGGCCTCCGTCGGCGCCGCGCCGGCGAGCACCACCGTGATCTCGCCGCGCACCTCGCCGGCGGCCCACTCGGCCAGCTCCGCGAGCGGCCCGCGGCGGACCTCCTCGTAGGTCTTCGTCAGCTCCCGGCACACCGCGGCGGCCCGGTCCGGGCCCAGCACCTCGGCGGCCGCCGCGAGCGTCTCGCCGAGCCGGTGCGGGGACTCGAAGAAGACGACGGCGCGGGGCTCGGCCACCAGCTGGGCGAGCCAGCGCGCCCGCTCGCCGGCCTTGCGCGGCGCGAAGCCCTCGAAGCAGAACCGGTCGCACGGCAGGCCGGACAGGACCAGCGCAGTCGTCACGGCCGACGGGCCGGGCAGGCAGGTGACCGGGAGGTCCTCGGCCGCCGCGGCCGCCACCAGCCGGTAGCCGGGGTCCGACACCGCCGGCATCCCCGCGTCCGTCACGACCAGCACGGTCCGGCCCGCCCGGAGGTCGTCGAGCAGCCCGGGCAGCCGTGCCGTCTCCACCGCGTCGTAGTGGCTGATCACCGTGCCGGTGACCGGAACGCCGAGGGCCGCGGCGAGCGCGCGGAAACGCCGGGTGTCCTCGGCCGCGATCACGTCGGCGGTGCCGATCGCCTCACGCAGGCGGACCGAGGCGTCCCGGGCGTCGCCCAGCGGGGTGGCGGCGAGAACGAGCATGGGTCTGAGCCTACGATCGGGCCGGTGGAGCCGATCGGGGCGCGGGGCAGGACCGCGGTGCGGGCCGACCGGGCCGTCCGGGCCGACCGGGTGGTGGAGGACGACGAACCGGAGATCACCGGGGCCGTCACCGTCGGCACGCCCCCGCCGCTGCGGCCCCCGGAACCGGACCCCGTCGTGCGGCTCGGTCCGCCCCCGCCCACCGACATCGCGCGCAGCTGGCTCCTCGCGACCACCCTCGCCGTGCTCGGCGGTGTCCTGCGGTTCGCCGGGCTCGGCTACCCCACCGACGCCGGCACCCCGGTCTTCGACGAGAAGCACTACGTGCCGCAGGCCTGGCAGATGCTGCGCAACGGCGGCGTCGAGGACAACCCGGGCTACGAGCTCGTCGCGCACCCGCCGCTCGGCAAGCAGCTGATCGCGCTGGGCGAGTGGCTCTTCGGCTACGACTCGGTGGGCTGGCGGGTGGCCGCGGCCTTCTGCGGCACGCTGATGATCCTCATGGTCGTGCGGGTCGCGCGGCGGCTCACCCGGTCGACCCTGCTCGGCGGCATCGCCGGGGTGCTGCTGATCTGCGACGGCGTCTCGCACGTGCAGTCGCGGGTCGGGATGCTCGACGTCTTCCAGGCCTTCTTCGTGCTCGCCGCCTTCTGCACGCTCGTCCGGGACCGCGACGACGTCCGGGAGCGGCTCGCCTCCGTCGCGGACCGGATCGGCGACTCGCCCTTCGGGCCGCGGCTCGGCGTGCGCTGGTGGCGGCTGGCCACCGGTGTGCTGCTGGGCCTGGCCTGCGGGGTGAAGTGGTCGGGCCTGTACTGGGTGGCCTTCTTCGGCGTCCTGGTCGTGTTGTGGGACGTCTCGGCCCGGCGGGCGGCCGGAGTCGCGCGGCCGTGGGTGGGGGCCGTGCGCCGCGACCTCGCCCCGGCGCTGTGGGCGCTGCTCGTGGTGCCGGTCGTGACGTACCTGAGCTGCTGGTGGGCCTGGTTCGGCAGCGAGGTCGGGATCGACCGGCACGCCGTGGGCAACCAGGTCGGGACGGGTGGGCCCTGGTCGGTCGTGCCCGCGGCGCTCCGTTCGCTCTGGTACTACAGCGGCCACGTGCTGGACTTCCACGAGAGCCTGGACACGCCGGTCGGGCACCCGCACCCGTGGGAGTCCAAGCCCTGGACCTGGCCGATGGGCCTGCGCCCGATGCTCTACTACTACGAGTCGAGCGCCTCGGTGGGCGGCTGCGATGCCACGGAGTGCACCAGCGCGGTGATGCTGGTCGGCACCCCGGCGCTGTGGTGGCCCGCGATCCCTGTCCTGGCCTGGGCGATCTGGCGCACCGTCACCCGCGCCGACTGGCGGTACGCGGCCGTGCTCGTCGGCTACGCGGCCGGGTTCCTGCCGTGGTTCGTCAACATCGACCGGCAGATGTACTTCTTCTACATGACGCCGGTGGCGCCGTTCCTGGTGCTCGCCACCGTGCTCGTCATGGGCGACATCCTGGGTCGGGCCCGGAAGGCGGGTTCGGAACGCCGGCGTACCGGACTGCTTGTCGTCGGGCTGTGGGTGGGCGCGGTGGTCGCCAACTTCGCCTGGCTCTGGCCGATCCTCGTCGGCCTGCCGATCACCCCCGAGCACTGGCAGGCCGAGCTCTGGCTGCCGTCCTGGCGCTGATCCGGTCAGTGGCGACTGCCGCGAGAAGGGCAGTCAGCACTCCCGAGCTCAGCCGGCCGCCAGGGTGACGCTCGCCCCCACCGCCAGCACCACGCTGGCCAGCTGCACGGCGGTCAGCCGCTCGCGCAGGACCGCCCGGGCGAGCAGCACGACCGCGACCGGGTAGAGCGCCACGATCACCGAGGTCACGCCCAGGGCGCCGACCCGGGTGGCGAGCAGGAAGAACACGTTGGCCGCGGAGTCGAGCACCCCGCTGCCGACCATGAGCCAGAGGCCGCCGCCGCGGCCCGGGCGCCGGAGCGCCGTGAGGACGAGCAGCAGGGTCACCGAGGCCATCCGCCCGAAGACGAGCGGCCAGAGGCCCGAGTCGGCCGGGGTGGCGTCGAGGATCACGAAGAACAGGCCGAAGCCCGCGCCGGAGGCCAGGCCGAGCAGCACGCCGTTCAGCGCCGCCTTCTCGCGGCGCGAGCCGGTGGTGGCCAGCACGATCGCGACCAGCGCGACCAGCATCCCGATGATCGTCAGGGGGCCGGGACGCTCACCGCCGAGGATCCCGACGAGCAGCGGCAGCCCGGCCGCGACGACGGCCGAGAGGGGCGCCACCGTGCCCATCGGCCCGACGGCGAGGCCGCGGAAGTACAGCAGCAGCCCGGAGGCGCCGGCGAGGCCGGCCAGGGCGCCGATCCACGCCGCCGGCAGGCTCGGGGAGCCGGGCACCAGCAGGAGCCCGGGGAACAGTGCGATCAGCCCGGCGATCTGGGCGACCGCGGTGACGGTGAGGACGGGAGCGCGGCGGGCGGCCAGCCCGCCGGCGAAGTCGGCGAAGCCGTAGGTGGCGGCGGACAGCAGGGCCGACGGCGCGGCGAGTCCGGCGGCCATCAGGCGGGTACAACGAACTGGACGAGCGGGGACACGACACTGAACTGTACGGCGGCGATCGGGGAAGTACAACCGAGTATCCGTCCGGGTGCGACAGAATGGTTCCGTGCAGTCCCCCGACGACGTCGCCACCGCGATCGGCCGCAACGTCCGCGCGCTCCGCCAGCAGCGCCGGATGACCATCGACGCGCTCGCGGCCGCGGCCGGGGTCAGCCGCGGCACGGTGATCCAGATCGAGACCGCGCGCGGCAACCCCAGCATCGGCACGCTGGTGCACCTCGCCGAGGCCCTGCGGGTCGGGGTGACCTCCCTGGTCGACGGCGACGCCACACCCCGCGTCGTCGTCCGGCGGGCGGAGCAGGCGGTGCCGCTGTGGAGCAGCGAGGCCGGGAGCACCGCGGTGTTCCGGATCGGCACCGACCCGCCGGACGTCGTGGAGCTGTGGGACTGGACCCTGCAGGCCGGCGACGCGTTCGACGGCGAGGCCCACCCCATCGGCACCGCCGAGGTGCTGTCCGTCCTGCAGGGGCGGCTCGGGCTGCGCGTCGGCGCGATCGAGCACGAGCTCGGCGAGGGGGACACGGTGATGTTCCAGGCGCACGTGCCGCACCGCTACAGCGGCGTGGGCGACGGGCCGGTGCGGTTCACGATGGTCGTGCTGCAGCCGGGGGACGCGGGGTTGGTCCCACCGACCTCGATCGCCCCGGCCGCGCCGGACGAGCTGTGACGCTTCTCGCAGCGCCCCGGCGTGAGCTCCGCCGGGGCCGAGAACGCGAGAACCCCGGCCGGGACCGGCCGGGGTTCTCGTGGAGTGGTGTGGAGCTGAGGGGAATCGAACCCCTGACCTTCTCGATGCGAACGAGACGCGCTACCAACTGCGCTACAGCCCCAGGCCTGCAGGCCTTCCGGCCGTGCAGGAGGAACCATATCAGCCGCTATTCACCGGCTGCACGGCGGTAGGACCGTGCGGGTCCGCGCAGGCCCTCGTCGGTGTCGAGGGGCAGCTCGTCCTCGTCCGCGTCGACGTCGACCAGCTCCGTTCCCGCAGGCAGCGGCGGCGGCGGGGCCGGCTGCAGGCGCGGCAGGGCGGGCTCGAACCCGGCGTCGGCGGCGTCGTCGCCCGCGACCGTCCGGCGCTTCGCAGGCAGCACTCCGATCGGCTCGCCGGTGCCGCGGACACGATCCGGCTCGCCGTCGTCGGCGGTCCAGTCCTCGTCGTCGTCCTCGTCGTCGTCCTCGTCGTCGTCCTCGTCGTCCGCGGCGCGGCCGGCGGAACCGGAGCGCCCCGCGCGCCCGTCCTCGTACCCGTCCTCGTCCGGCTCGGCCGCGTGGGCGCCGCGGTGTCCGGCGGCGGCCTCGCGGCCCCGGCGCGCCCAGTCGTCGAGCTCGGGGTCCTCCGCGCCGGAGGCGCGGCGGGTCCCGGCCATCCGGGCGGCCCGGCGGGCGCGGATCGCCTCCTCCATGCGCACCTGGCGGCGCAGGTAGACCAGGTAGCCGACGAGCGCGAGGTCGACCAGGCCGTGCACCCACCAGATCGCGGGCAGCACGAGCAGGGCGACGCCCGCGGACACGACGGCCAGGACCAGCAGCCCGATCACCACGCGCTGACGGAAGGCGTAGCGGGCCCGGGCGGCCAACGCGGCGGCCTCGGGGTCGAACCCGCCGCGGCCCGGGCGGAAGGCGGCAGGCGGGCGCTCCCACCGGCGGTCCTCGGCCTCGGCGTGGTCCCGCGGCTCGGGCCGGGCCGACGCGGCGCCCCCGCCCTCGCGGTGCCGGTCCTCCTCGTCCCAGGAGTAGTAGCCGGCGGCGGCGTACCCCTCGTCCGGGTCGCCGGTGGACGACTCGTCGAGATCCCCGTCGTCGATGTGCCGATCCTCGAGATCATCACGGCCCTCGAGATCACGGCCCTCGAGATCATCACGGCCCTCGAGATCACGGCCCTCGAGATCATCACGGCCCTCGAGATCGCCGTCCGGGAGGTCCCGATCGTCGAGATCCCGGTCCTCGTCGTGCCGGTCCACCTCGTCGCCCTCGTGCACGTCGGTCTCGGGGCGGATGGGGAACGCGCCGTGCGGAGCGCCGGCGGGGGCGGCGTCGGGGGCGGCGTCGCCCTCGACCGCGTCCCGGTCGGCGAGGCCGCCGGGCTCGTCCCGCTCGTCCCGCTCGTCCCGCGCCGCCTCGCGGGCGGCGGGCACGCGGGCCCCCGTGCCGGGTCCGGTGCTCGTCGCGAGGGTGCCGCCGGCGCGCTCGTCGTCCGTGTCCATCCCGTACACCTCCAGGCTCCGGTGCCGCACGGGCCGCGCGAGCACCCGGCCGGAGAGAGCGGCCGGACTGGGCCGCACGACCTCCTGCTGACGCCGCGCGACCGCCGGGACGAGGATCAGCAACCACAGCACCACGAGACCCGCGAAGATCAGCGAGCTGGGCACGGCTGCTTCCTTCCCCCGAACGGCGCAGTCGAGACGCGTCCCGCTCCGGCAGCCGGAGCCAAGATCACGCCCGGAGACACCACGGTAGTGAGCCCGGACGTGGGATCCGGCGAGCGACGCGCCGTCATCACACCCGGGTTCGCTGATTCGCCCGGGACGGGTGTGACGGATGGTGTACGAGTGAGCACTGCCCGTGACAACGCCCCGTTCCGGGCGCGCACGACCGCCCGTCGGGTGAGATCAGGCCCGCGAGGCCCGCCCCTCCGCGACCAGCCGCGCCGCCAGGCCGCCGGGCGGGAGCTCCTCGACGGTCTGGGCGAAGCAGAGATGGTCCCGCCAGGCCCCGTCGACGTCCAGGTAGCGGCGGAAGAGCCCCTCCTCGCGGAAGCCGAGCTTGGTCAGCACCCGCAGGCTCGGCCCGTTCTCCGGGCGCACGGTCGCCTCGAGGCGGTGCAGCCCCACGGGCCCGAAGCAGTGGTCGACGGCGAGCGCCACCGCCGCCGTGGTGACGCCCTTGTTCGTCACCCGCGCGTCGCACCAGTAGCCGACGTAGGCCGACAGCAGCGGCTCGCGCACGACGTTGCCGATCATGACCTGTCCGACGAGTCGCCCGTCGAGCGTGATCGCGAACGGCAGTGCCGCCCCGCGGCGGGCGGCCGAGCGCAGCAGCCACCAGCGGCCGGGCCACTCCCCCGGAGAGTTCCGCCGGGCCCAGCCGCCGGGCGTCGACGGTTCCCACTGGATGAGGTGCTGCTGGTCGCGGATGCGGATCTCCGACCAGGCGGCGCCGTCCGAGAGCTTGACCGGCCGGAGCTCCACCAGACCGCCCGGGACGGCGAGCGGGCCGAGCCGCGCCGGCCAGCCGGGGTGACGCCCGGCGTACTCGGGCAGCGTGTGGGCCACCGGGGTTACCGGCGGGTCGAGAGCAGGCTGACGTCGACGCGCTCGTCCACCGTGACGTCCGTGGTCTCCTCCGACACCGTGATCAGCGCGTTGGCCTCGGCGAGCGTGGCCAGCAGGTGCGTACCGCCCGTGGCGAGGGGCTGCACGAGGTAGTCCCCCGACGCGACCTCGCGCAGCAGCCGTCCGCGCAGGTAGGAGCGCCGCCCCTCGGGCGACGACACGGGCGAGGTCAGCCGGGCCGACACGAGCCGGCGGTACGGGTCCGACATGCCGAGGCCGAGGCGGACCAGCGGCCGGACGAACACCTCGAACAGCAGCAGCGCGGTCGCCGGACTCGACGGGAACAGGAAGGTGGGCACCCCGTCCCGGCCGAGCCGGCCGAAGGCCTGCGACGACCCCGGCGCCATCGCGACCCTGGTCGTGTCGATCTCCCCCAGCCCGGTGAACGCAGCCTTCGCCTCCGCGCCGGCATTGCCGCCCGCGCCGCCGCACACCACCACGACCTCACTGAACGGCAGCAGGTCCTCCATCGCGGACCGCAGCTCGCGCGCATCGCAACGGACCAGCCGCGGTGGGCGCGGGATCTCGGCGCCCGCCTCGCGGGCCGCGGCCGCCAGGGCGTAGGAACAGACGTCCGGCACGTGCCCGGCCGACGCCGGACGAGAGACGTCGACCAGCTCGTCCCCCATCGAGACGATGGAGACCCGCGGGCGCGGATGGACCAGCACCTTGTCCCGGCCGGCGGCGGCGAGCAGCGCGACCTGGGCCGCCCGGATCACGTCGTCCCGGCGCACGGCCACGTCCCCGGGCTGGACGTCCTCGCCGATCCGGCGCACGTACGCCGCGGACGGCACGCCCCGCCTGACCTGCAGGCGCGCGGAGCCCCCGTCCGTGTGCGCGACGGGCAGGACCGCGTCGGCGAGCGTGGGCAGCGGGGCGCCGGCGGAGACCCGCACGGCCTGCCCGGGCTGCAGCCGCAGCGGCTGGCGCGACCCCGCGGGGATCTCGCCCACGACGGGCAGCCCGACGGGCTCGGCCTCGCTGCCGCCCACGACGTCGACGCTGCGCACGGCGTAGCCGTCGATCGCGGCCTGGTCGAAGCCGGGCAGCGCGCGGGAGGTCACGACCTCCTCGGCGCTGCGCAGACCCTGGGCGTCGGAGATCGCCACGCGCACGGGCGCAGGCCGGACCGCGATCTCCAGAACCCGTTTGAGCTGCTCGTCGACACTCCGCACGGCGTCAGTTTTCCAGGCGCTCCCGCAGCCAGGTGCGCAGGGACGCGCCGTAGTCGGGGTGCTGGAGTGCGAAGTCGACGAACGCGCGGACGTAGCCGCCGGGGTTGCCGAGGTCGTGCCGGCCGCCCCGGTGGACCACGATGTGGACCGGGTGGCCCTCGTCGATGAGGAGCTGCACCGCGTCGGTGAGCTGGAGTTCGCCGCCCGCGCCGGGCTCGATCCGCCGGAGCGCGTCGAAGATCGCCCGGTCCAGCACGTACCGGCCGGCGGCGGCGAAGGTCGAGGGCGCCTCCTCGGCGGAGGGCTTCTCCACCATGCCGTGCACCTGCTTGACGTCCGGGTCGCCGGTGTCGCTGACGTCGAACACCCCGTAGGGGGAGATGTCCTCCTTCGGGATGTCGAAGGCGCACAGGACGCTGCCGCCCTTCTCGGCGCGCACCTCGATCATCCGGTTGAGCACCCCGGTGGGCAGGACGATGTCGTCCGGCAGCAGGACCGCGATCGCCTGCTCGTCCTCCGCCAGGGCCTGCTCCGCCTGGGCCACCGCGTGCCCGAGCCCCTTCGGCTCGTACTGGTAGACGGTCTTGACCTCGAGCAGCCCGGGCCCGCGCCGGACCTTCTCCAGCAGCGCCTCCTTCCCGCGGGCCTCGAGCGTCTTCTCCAGGTCGGGCGCCGCCTCGAAGTACCCGGCGACGGACTCCTTGCCCGGCGAGGTGACGATCAGCAGCTGCTGCGCCCCCGCCTCGGCGGCCTCGGCGGCGATCAGCTCGACGCCCGGGGTGTCGACGACGGGCAGCAGTTCCTTCGGCACGGCCTTGGTCGTCGGGAGGAAACGCGTGCCCAGACCGGCAGCGGGGACGACGGCCGAGCGCAGGACGGAGGGCTGGCTCATCCCGCGAGCCTATCGGCGTCGCTAGCGTGGGGCCGTGCCGGAGCGTGAAACGGACCATGAACCGGGCGTCGCCGACGCCGGACGGGGCGCGGTGCGGACCCGGGGTGACGACGGGCGGGAATCCGACGTTGCCCGGCGGAAGGACACGCTGCGCGGCCGGCTGCTGGCCGCCCGCCGCGCGCTCACCGCGGAGGAGCGCGCGAGCGCGGCGGAGGAGCTCCGCGGCCACGTGCTGGAGCTGGCGCAGGAGCTGCGCGACGGCCCGGTGTGCGCGTACCTGCCGATCGGCGCCGAACCGGGCTCGATCGCGCTGCTCGACGGGCTGCGGGCCGCCGGGCGCTCGGTGCTGCTGCCCGTGGTCCCACCCCGGCCGGGGCCCCTCGACTGGGCCGCGTACACCGGTCCGGCCTCCCTTGCCCCCGGCCCGCTCGGCCTGCGGGAGCCCACGACCCCGAGGCTCGGCCCGGCCGCCGTGCGCACCGCGGTGCTGGTCCTGGTGCCGGCGCTGGCGGTGGACCGGGCCGGGCGCCGACTGGGCCGAGGCGGCGGGTACTACGACCGCACCCTCGGCGCCGTGCCCCCGGGCGTGCCCGTGGTGGCGCTGCTGCACGACGGCGAGCTGATCGACGACGTGCCGGCCGATCCCCACGACCGCCCGGTCACGGGTGTGGTGCTGCCGACTCCCGGGACCGTCACGACGGGGAACAACGGGCGGGGCTGACGGGTTATGCTGGCACTCGCTCACACAGAGTGCCAGTTTCCGGAGGATCACGTGCCGACCTACCAGTACGCCTGTACCGCTTGCGACCACCGGTTCGAGGCCGTGCAGTCCTTCTCGGACGACGCGCTCACCGAGTGCCCCGTCTGTGCCGGCAAGCTGCGCAAGGTCTTCTCCTCGGTCGGGATCGTGTTCAAGGGCAGCGGCTTCTACCGGACCGACAGCCGGTCCGGCTCGAGCACCGTGAGCTCCTCGAGCTCCTCGGACGGCGCGGGCTCCTCCACCGCCAAGTCGGACTCCGGCTCGGGCTCGGCGAAGTCCGACTCCGGCTCATCGTCCACCAGCGCCCCCGCCGCGGCCGCCTCCTGAGCCCTCCGGGGCGGGAGTTGTCCACACCCCGCCCCGCTCATCCACAGGCCCGCGATCACGCCGGGAGCACGTGCGCTCCCGGCCTAGCGTCGCGGGCATGGCAGAGCGTCGAGCCCGTCCGGCCCGCAGCGGCACCCCGGAGGGTTCACCCCGGCGACCCACGGAGCCGTCCGGGCCCTTCGGTGCCGTGGCGGCGTTCCTCGGCCGGGCGAGCTGGCGCCGGGCCGTCCTGGTCCGCCGGTGCGTGGCGGGTGTGCTCGTCGCCGTCGCCGCCGTGCTCGCCCTGTCCCCCGGCGCCGGCGGTGACACTGCCGAGGTGGTCGTGGCCGCCCGCGACCTGCCACCGGGAAGCGTCGTCGCCGCGGCCGACCTGACCGTCGTCACCTGGCCCGCGGAGCTCGTGCCCGCCGGGGTGGTCGGCGTCGCCGCGGCCGAGGGCCGCGTCCTGGCCGGTGCCCTGCGCGCCGGCGAACCCCTCACGGACCTCCGGCTGGCGGGCGCCGCCCTGGCCGCGGCCGCCACGGGCCTGCCCGACGCCGCGGCCGTGCCGGTCCGCCTCGCCGATCCGGACGTGGCCGCGTTGCTCACGCCGGGTGTCCGGGTGGACGTGGTCGCCGCCGCGCCCGAGGGCGGCGAACCCACGGTCCTGGCCGACTCGGCGGTGGTCCTGACCGTCCTGGAGCCCGGCGGTACCTCCGCGGGGACCAGCGCGCGCGGCCGTTCGGCACTGGTCGCCCTGCCGCGTGACCTCGCGACGCGCGTCGCGGCCGCTTCGCTCTCCGATCAGGTGGCCGTTACCCTCCGCTGACGGAAGCGATCAAGCAGACGGTCGGTCACCGGAGGGGAACCGTGCTCAAGGGCTTCAAGGACTTCATCCTGCGCGGCAACGTCGTGGATCTCGCGGTCGCGGTCGTCATCGGCGCCGCGTTCACCGCGATCGTCACGGCGTTCACGAGCAGCATCATCCAGCCGCTGCTCAACGCGATCACGCCGCCGGACGTGCCCGCCCTGGGTATCCAGCTCCAGGCCGACAAGCCCAGCACGCTGATCAACTTCTCCGAGGTCATCGCGGCGGCGATCAACTTCCTGCTCGTCGCGGCGATCGTCTACTTCGTCTTCGTCCTGCCGATCCAGACGATCAAGAACCGGCGCAGGCGGGGCGAGGAGCCCGGTCCCGCGGAGCCGACGGACGTCGAGCTGCTCGCCGAGATCCGTGATCTGCTCAAGGCGCAGGCCAACTCCAGCAGCAACGGCCGCCACCAGGCCTGATCCGGGCTTCGCCGCCGCCCGCGCTCGTTACCCGTCCTGGTCGTGGTGCGGCGGGCGGTTCGCCCGGTACCACTCCTCGTCCCGCTCGCGGTCGGCCGGGCGCGGGTCCTCGAGCTCGTCCCGGGTCACCTCGGGCATCGGGTCGCCGAAGACCTCCGCGAGCCTGCGGCGCACCCGATCCGGCAGTTCGGCCATTCCTCCATCGTGCCAGGCCACAGCGGACGCTATCCGGTGCATCATGGCGGGACGGCCGGGTGGCCGGGTGGCGAACAGTGGGGGGAGACCCATGGGCTGGCAGGACAAGGCCAAGGAACTGCTCGACAAGGCCAAGCCGTACCTCGACCAGGCGCAGGAGAAGGCCGGGCCGTACCTCGACAAGGCCTCGGAGAAGGCGGCGCCCTACGTCGCGAAGGCCAAGGAGAAGGCCGGCCCGTACGCCGAGCAGGCGCGCGAGAAGGCCGGGCCGCTGGTGGAGAAGGCGGCGCAGAAGGTCGACCACGCCACCAAGCACAAGTACAGCGACAAGATCGGCACCGTGAAGGACAAGGTCGGGGACGCCCTCAAGCACAGCGGCGGCCCGACCGGCGGAACGAGCGGCACCGCGGGCACGACCGGCACGGCGGGTGCCTCCGGGACGACGGGCCCCGCCGGGTCGACCACCCCGCCGACCGCGGCGCCGACCACCCCCGCACCGCCCTCACCGACGCCCACCGCGACGCCGGGAGCCACTCCCACACCGGGGACCGCTCCGACGCCGGGAACCTCCGCGACCCCGGGAGCCACGGACTCGGACGCGCCCGGGCCGAGGCCGGGCAGCGGCACGACCCCGACCACCTGACAGCCCTCCGGCCGACGACCCCGCAGTCCGGACAGGACGGTCCGAGCAGCGCGGTCTCGGCAGCGTTGTCCGAGCAGCGCGGTCCGGGCGCCGCCGGGTGCTCAGGCGTCGAGGCGGGACAGCTCGCTGATCACGTGCGTGACCAGCGGCGAGAGCGTGGCCATCCCGTCCCGCACGGCGGCGCGCGAGGAGGCCAGGTTCACCACGAGGGTGCTGCCGGAGATGCCCACCAGCCCGCGGGAGAGCCCGGCGTCGACGGCGCCGGCGGCGAGCCCGGAGGCCCGCAGCGCCTCGGCGATGCCGGGGATCGGGCGGTCGAGCACGCCCGCGGTGGCGTCCGCCGTGACGTCCCGCGGCGACACGCCGGTGCCGCCGACGGTGATCACCAGGTCGACGCCGCCGATCACGGCGGTGTTGAGCGCGTTGCGGATCGCAACGGCCTCGCCCGGCACGGTGACCGCGCCGTCGACCACGAAGCCGGCCTCCTCGAGCAGCTCGGCGACGAGCGGACCGGTGCGGTCCTGCGTCTCGCCGTGGCTCACCCGGTCGTCCACGATCACCACGAGGGCACGGCCGAGCTGCGGGGTCGCCATCTCCATGTGCTCACCGTAGTGGTCCCGGCACCGGGCAGCGCCCCGGGTGGTGGGTATCCGTCCGGTCTAGAGAGAGCGGGACCGCGCCGGCGCTGGGAGGGGGTGCCGGCACCGACGCGGGCCCTTGTGACCGCATCGCGGGGCACCACGACACGGACGCAACCATCATGACCCGAAATGCGTCCCGCGCGCTGCTCCCGGGCCGGATCTGCGCCGGTTGACATTCCCCGCTCCCCCGGCGGTCCTAGCTCGGCTCACCCGCCAGGGTGACCGTGACCTGGCGATCGGCGAGCGTGAGTCCTATCTGCTCACCCGGCTCGTGGTCGCGGATCGCGGCGACCAGCTCGTCGCCGTCGGAGATCGGGCGGTCGGCCACCCGGAGCACGACGTCGCCGGGGTGCAGCCCGGCCTGCGCGGCGGGGCCACCCGGCGTCACCTGCCCGACGACGGCGCCGCCGCTCGCGGGCTGCCCGACGCCGGTCACCGTGACCCCCAGGACCGCCCGCGTCGCGCGGCCGGTGCGGTTCAGCTCGTCGGCGACCCGGCGCGCCTGGTTGACCGGGATCGAGAAGCCGACGCCGATCGAGCCGCCCTGGCCGCCCCCGGTGCTGGCGATGGCCGAGTTGACGCCGACCACGCGGCCCTGGAGATCCACCAACGGGCCGCCGGAGTTGCCGGGGTTGATCGGGGCGTCGTGTTGGACCGCGTTGAGCACGGTCGCCTGCCCGCCCTGGTCGCCGCCGACGCTGACCGCCCGGTCGAGCGCGCTGACGATCCCCGTGGTCACCGTGCCGTCGAGGCCGAGGGGTGCGCCGATCGCCACGACCTGCTGGCCGACCCGCAGCGACTCCGAGTTCCCGAGCTCCGCCGCGGTGAGCCCGGTCGCGCCGTCGAGGCGGACGAGGGCGAGGTCGGAGCCGGAGTCACGGCCGGTGATCCGCGCCGGGAAGGCACGACCGTCCTGCAGGAGCGCGGTGATGGTGCCGCCCGTGGCCGCGGCCGCCACCACGTGGTCGTTAGTCAGCACGAGGCCGTCCGGGCTGAGCAGGATGCCGGAGCCCTCGTCCTCGCCGGGCCCGCCGCCCTCGACCTTGAGCAGCACGACGCTCGGCAGCGCCTTCGCCGCCACCGCCTCGACCGGAGTGAGCTGAGCCGACGCCGGGTCCGCCTGCGGCAGGGGGCGGCCCAGCGCGCCGTCGGACACACTGCGGCCCGCGAGCGTCCAGCCGATCCAGCCGCCGGCCAGGCCGGCGAGCAGCGCGAGCACGACGGCCGCGGCGGCCAGCGGGGCGTAGCGGCTCAGGTGCTGCGCTGCCGGTCGACCGACCGGGGTGACGGAGGGCGGTGCCCCGCTACCCTGCGGCCCGGTCACGACCGCAGGCGGCGGGGACACCGGCTCGATCAGGGCGTGCCGCCCCGTGTCCGTCAAGGGGTCGGGCGCCGGTAGGCCCTGCGGCGGCGTCGGTTCTCCCGGGTCCACCGTGTCCCCCGGCCCGGCGGGCGGGTCGGTGACCTCGCCCGGGATCTCGTCGGGCGTGCGCCCGGCGGCGTGCCGCCCTCCGGCCCCGTGGCCGGAGCGCTCGTCGTCGGTCATCCGGGGTCCCGTGCTCCTCGCTCCGGCGGCGCGTCCGCGGCCACCGCCGCGCCAGGGTAGGCGGGGCGGCCGGCTCCGCGCCGGGCGACTCCGACAACAAGTCCTGCCTTGACAAGAATTGTTGTCGCTGCGACGGTGGTCGCCGTGACAGACCGGACCGCGGTGATCCAGGACGGGGCGGCCGCCGCGGTCGCCCTCGACCCCGTGCGGGCCCGGCTGCTCCGGGCGCTGCGGGAACCGGGTTCGGCCACCTCGCTCGCCGCCGAGCTGGGCCTGACCAGGCAGAAGGTGAACTACCACCTGCGCGCGCTGGAGGCGCACGGCCTCGTCGAGCTGGTCGAGGAGCGCCGCAAGGGGAACATGACCGAGCGCGTGCTGCGGGCCACCGCGAGCGCCTACGTCGTGTCCCCGCAGGCCTGGGCCCTGGTCGCGCCCGACCCGGCCCGCGAGCCGGACCGGCTCTCCGCCCAGTGGCTGCTCGCCCTCGCCGCGCGGCTGCTCCGCGAGGTCGGCACGTTGATCACCCGGGCCGGCCGCAAACGGATCGCGACGTTCGCCGTCGACGGCGAGATCCGGTTCGCCACCGCCGCCGACCGCGCGGCGTTCGTCGGCGAGCTCGGCGAGGCCGTGAGCGCGCTCGTCGCCCGCTACCACGACGAGGGCGCGCCCGGGGGGCGCCCGCACCGCGTCGTCGTCGCCGTCCACCCCGCCCTGCCCGACACCGAGAACCCACCCGACGAGAACCCGTCCGACCCCGAGAACCCGCTCGACACCGGGACCGCACCGGGCGCCGGGACGCCGCCCGGCACCGGGTCCACGACACGTACAGAGGAGTCGCCGTGAGCCGCCCGTTCGAGATCCGCCGCGAGGTGGTCCTGCCCGCGAGCCCCGAGGAGGTCTGGCGCGCGATCGCGACGCCGGAGGGCCAGGCGGGCTGGTTCATGACCTCCCCCGACCCGGCCGAGGTGGGCGCCGAGATCGACGAGGACGCCCCGAACCGGCTCGAGCAGCGTTTCGGCACCCAGGCGATCGAGTACGTCCTCGAGGCCGCGAGCGGCGCCACCACCGTGCTCCGGTTCGTCCACAGCGGCATGGCCGAGGACGACTGGGGCGACGAGTTCGAGACCATGACCGGCTTCGGCTGGGACCTCTACCTCTTCACCCTCGGCGAGTACCTGCGCCACTTCCCCGGCCGCCCGGCGGTGTACGTCGAGGCCGAGGCGCCGGCCGCACCCGAAGCCTGGAAGCGCATCCTCGCCGCCCTCGGCGACCCCGCGGAGGGCGACGCGGTCGAGGTCCTCGGGGCGTCCGGCGTGGTCGACAAGCGCACCGACCACTACCTGGGCGTGCGGACCGCGGACGCGCTGATCCGCTTCCACGAGCGGTCCCTGATCGGGATGCCGGTCGCCGTCGGGCACCACGACTACCGGTCCGGGATCGACGTGCAGGCGGAGACCGAGGCGTGGACGCGCTGGTTCGCGGACACGGTCCAGGGCTGATCGACCCGGGGGGGTGATCAGCCGGGGCTGACCATCCCGGCGGCGCGCTCCTCCGGCGGCAGGACGTCCCCGCGACGGCCGGGCAGCCGCAGCGAGAGCAGCGCGCCGCCCTCGGGTGCCCGGCCGGCCCAGGCCGCCCCGCCGTGCCGCACCGCCACCTGCCGCACGATCGCCAGGCCCAGCCCGGAGCCGGGCATCGTGCGGGAGGTGTCGGCCCGGTAGAAGCGCTCGAAGACGTGCGGGAGGTCGGCCTCGGCGATCCCGGGGCCCGAGTCGGCGACCTCGACGACCATCGTCCAGTCGTCGAGCGGCACCATCCGCAGCCGGACCGTCCCGCCGGGCGGGCTCCACTTCACGGCGTTGTCCAGCAGGTTGAGCACGGCCCGCTCCAGCGCCGTGGCGTCGCCGACCAGTGTCCACGGCACCGTCGTGACGTCGAGGTGGAGGTCGCCGGCACGCCGGCGGACGCGCTCGAGCGCGCGCTCCACGACGTCGGTCATCTCGACGGGCTCCCGCGGGATGGCCGGGGCGTCCTCCCGGGCCAGCTCGGTGAGGTCGCCGATGAGCTGCGTGAGCTCCTCGACCTGCGCCCGGACGTCCGCGAGCATCTCCTCGCGGTCCTCGGCGGGCAGCATCGGCGCGCCCGGCCTGTCGGCCGCCGCGAGCAGCTCGAGGTTCGTGCGCAGCGAGGTGAGCGGGGTGCGCAGCTCGTGGCCCGCGTCGGCGACGAGCCGGCGCTGCTGCTCCTGCGACGCGGCCAGCGCGCCGAGCATCTCGTTGAAGCTCTGGGTGAGCCGGGCGAGCTCGTCCGAGCCGCTGACCGGGATCGGCCGCAGCTCCCCCGTCGCCGTGACGCGCTCGGCGGCCGCGGTCAGCCGCTGCACCGGCCGCAGACCCGCGCGGGCGACCGCGACGCCGGCGAACGCCGCGAGCACCACCCCGATGCCGCCGATCACCGGCAGCGCCGTGGCCAGCTCGGACAGCACCGCCTGCGTCGAGTCCATCTTCTGCGCGATCACGAGCGCCCGGCCCTCGCCGGCCTCGACCGCGACGACCCGGTAGCCCGCCGCCGTGCGGAAGGTCTCCTCCTCGTCCCCCCGCGCGACGTCGAGTTCGGTGTCGCTGAGCGGCGGCGCCGAGGCGGCGCCCTCCGCGGACTGGGCGAACCCGGAGGCGTACAGCAGCGCCACGCGGATGTCCCCGGCGCCCAGCACCTCCGGCGGGATCGTCGAGATCAGCTCGGGCTTGGCGAGCTCGCTCTGCGCCGCGGCGGTGGCGCGTTGGGAGAGGTTCTCGTCGAGGGTCTGCAGGATGCTCTCCCGCACGATCAGGAAGGCGGCCAACGAGACCAGCACGACGACACCGGCCGCGACCCCCGCGGCCAGGATCCCGATGCGGGCGCGCAGGCTGATCCGGTCGAGCCGTTCCCGGGCCGAGACCCGGGGCCCGCGCACGGTCACGGCGGCGTCTCGCGCAGCACGTAGCCCACCCCGCGGACGGTGTGGATCAGCCGCGGCTCGCCCTCGGCCTCGGTCTTGCGCCGTAGGTAGCCGATGTAGACCTCGAGCGCGTTGCCCGTGGTCGGGAAGTCGTAGCCCCAGACCTGCTCGAGGATCTGCGCGCGGGTCAGCACCCGCCGCGGGTGCGAGAGCAGCAGCTCCAGCAGTGAGAACTCGGTGCGGGTCAGGCTGATCGGGCGCTCGCCGCGGCGCACGTCCCGGGTGTCCGGGTCCAGCGAGAGGTCCGCGAACTCCAGCACGTGGGACTGCCCCGCGGCGGCCGCGATGTCGTCGATCGTCCGGCGGCGCAGCAGGGCGCGCAGCCGGGCCAGCAGCTCCTCCAGGGCGAAGGGCTTGGGCAGGTAGTCGTCGGCGCCGGCGTCGAGGCCCGCCACCCGGTCGGAGACGGCGTCGCGCGCGGTGAGCACGAGGATCGGCAGCTCGTCGCCGGCCGCGCGCATGCGCCGGCAGACCTCCAGCCCGTCCAGCCGCGGCATCATGACGTCGAGCACCATCGCGTCCGGCCGCTGTGCGTCGACGGCCTCGAGCGCGGCCAGCCCGTCGCTCGCGAGATCGACCTGATAGCCGTTGAAGGCCAGCGAGCGGCGCAGCGACTCGCGCACCGCACGGTCGTCGTCGACGACGAGGATTCGCATGGCCGCCAGTCTCGCGCGGCGTTCTGAGAAGCGTCTGAGAGCCCCCTGTGACGCTCGTCCGGGGCGCCCGGATCGCTCTGCTTGGATCCCGTCGTGGGTTTCGTCGCGGGCATCCTCGCCCTCCTCGCGCTGACGCACGGGTACCTGTATCTGCGAGTCGTGCGGGACGTCGTGCGCTCCCGGCGGGGCCGGGTGACCGGCGCGGTCGTCCTCACCGTGCTCGGGCTGTGCACCGCGGGCGCCTTCCTCACCCGCCGCGTGCTGACGGCCGAGCAGGCGGCGCCGCTGCACCACGTCGGCTACCTCTGGTTCGCCCTGGCGCTGTACGCGGCCCTGGTGCTGGTCGTCGGCGAGCTGCTGCGCCTGGTCCTGCGGGTGACCGGGCGGTCCAGCCCGGAACGACGCCGGTTCCTCGCCCGGGCGATCGCGGGGACCGCGGGCGTCGTCGCGCTCGGCACGGTCACCTACGGCGCCGTCGAGGCCCGACGGCCGCGGGTCGAGCGGCGCGAGGTCGTGCTCGACCGGCTCGATCCCGCCTTCGACGGCTTCACGATCGCAACCGTCTCCGACATCCACCTCGGCCCGCTGGTCGACGGGGCGGACCTGCGCGGTTTCGTGGCGACGATCAACGCGGCCGGGCCGGACGTCGTCGCCGTCGTCGGGGACCTGGTCGACGGGTCGGTGGCCGACCTCGGGCGGTACGCCGCGCCGCTGCGGGAGCTGACCGCCGACACCTACTTCGTGACCGGCAACCACGAGTACTTCTCCGGCGCGGCCGAGTGGACGCAGTTCCTGCCGACGCTCGGGGTGCGGGTGCTGCGCAACGAGCGGGTGACCCTGCGCCGGGGCGCGGCGACGCTCGACCTCGCCGGGTGCGACGACCGCACGGCCGCCGCCTCGGGCGTGCCCGGGCACGGGTTCGATCTCGACCGTGCGCTCGCCGGGCGTGACCCCGAAGCGCCGGTCGTGTTGCTGACCCACCAGCCCGTGATGGTCGACCGGGCCGCACGGGCGGGCGTCGACCTGCAGATCTCCGGGCACACGCACGGCGGGCAGCTCACCCCGCTCACGCATGTCGCGCTGCTCGACCAGCCGGTTCTCGCCGGCCTGACGAGAATCGGCGGGACCTGGCTCTACGTCACGCGGGGCCTGGGGTTCTGGGGCCCGCCGGTGCGGGTGGGATCACCCCCGGAGATCACCCTGCTGACCCTGCGCAGCGGCCGTTAGACGGCGACCGGCTCCCGCCGCGCGCTCCGCTTCTCGACCATGGCCGAGACCGTCGCGACGCCGAGGCCGAGGAGCGCGAGGAGGGCGGCGACGACGTTGGGCGAGGTCAGCCCGAAGCCGAGCGCGATCGCCACACCGCCGAGCCAGGCACCGAGCGCGTTGGCCAGGTTGAACGCCGCGTGCATCGAGCCCGCGGCCATGTGCGGGGCGCCCGCGGCGCCGTCGATGATCCGCAGCTGGGCCGAGGGGATCAGCGAGAAGGTCGTGACGGCGAACAGGAACAGCACGATCGCCGCGCTGACGGGGTGGTGCATGGCCGGGACCAGCGCGAGCGCGACGATCGCGTCGGCGGCGAGGACCAACCGGATCGCGCGCATGGGGTCGATGTCGGCCAGGCGCGCGCCGATGGCGTTGCCGATCGTCATGCCGACGCCGAACATCGCGAGCAGCAGCGTGATCGCGGCGGCCGGGAAGCCGGCGACCTCGGTGAGCATCGGCGCGACGTAGCTGTAGCTGGCGAAGAGCGTCGCCCCGCCGAGCACCGCGATCAGCAGCGTCAGCCAGACCGGGCGGCGGGTCAGGGCGCGCAGCTCGTCGGCGAGACGGGGGCGCCCGCCCTCGGGCCGGACGTCCGGCACCACGAACCGGATCAGGACCGCCGCGGCCAGCCCGATCACGCCGACCGCCGCGAAGGTCCACCGCCAGCCCACGAGCTGGCCGAGCAGGGTGGAGAGCGGGACGCCGACGATGTTCGCGACCGTCAGCCCCGCGAACATCAGAGCCATGGCGCGGGCCCGCCGGTCGGGGGCCGCGAGCGAGCCCGCGACGATCGCCGCGATGCCGAAGTACGCGCCGTGCGGCAGCCCCGACAGGAACCGCCCGAGCATCACGAGGTGGTAGCCCGGCGCGATCGCGGACAGCAGGTGCGCCACGCCGTACAGCCCGATCATCACGATCAGCGCCCGGCGGCGCGGCAGCCGGGTCGCCGCCGCGATCAGCAGGGGCGCCCCGACGACGACGCCGATCGCGTACGCCGACACGAGGTGCCCCGCCTCGGGGATGGAGATCCGCAAGTCTCCGGCCACCTCGGGGAGCAGCCCCATGACGGTGAACTCGCCCGTCCCGAGGGCGAACGCCCCCAGCGCCAGCGCGAGCAGCGCGATGCGCACCGACCGCACGGTGACCCCCTTACGCACCTCGAAAGCCGAACTCGTCCAGCGTAGGCCCCGATCAGGCACTTCCGCGTGTTCGACGGGTCACCCACGGCCCGCGCGCGGCGCCGTTAGGATGCTGCTCGCAAGCCCTCGTAGCTCAGGGGATAGAGCACCGCTCTCCTAAAGCGGGTGTCGCAGGTTCGAATCCTGCCGGGGGCACAGGTCAGCGCGGGTTTCGTCGATCTTGCTCTCGAGCGTGAGCGCCAGATGGGAGCGAAATCTGGTGTCCGCGGCAACTATCTGGAAGTCCGGGCGTGTCCGGGAACGATCGGCAGTGACCGACACGATGAAGGGTCGCCGGCGGTCTGACACTTCTCACCGCATTCGTCAGGCGTGGGCGGCGGCGTCGCACAGGTCCCAGGTGATCAGACCGCGGAGGTGATCGAGACTCCCGCTTTGCCGGGGCGAGCTCACGGTCCGGGCGCTACTCACGCGTCGCGACAACAGCTCGTGGAGGATGACAGCGAAGACGAGTAGTGACCACACGGCTCAACCGACGGAGTGACCGATCATCGCGTTCCTGTCGCGTCATCGCAGACTTCTTTCGCAATCTTCGAGCGTGCCGCGTGCCCCGGCTCCAAGTCGCGGAACCGGGGCACGCCTGCAGGACTCTCAGCCGATCACCTGCGGGGCGTCTGGGCCCGGATTCGTCACCGAGACGTCCGGCTCCCGACCGAAGCGTGGGGCAGTGCCGAGCAGCACGGCGGCGAGCAACAGCGAGCCGAGAGAGATCACGAGGGGGACGGTGTAGATGCCGGTGGCGTTGCGCACGGCCGTGAGAGCTCACCCCGTCGGGAGCGGGACGGCACTACTGCAGCCCGAGGAACTCGAGGGCGTTGTCCACGAGGATGATGTCCCGCGAGTCCGACGGCAGCGCGCCGGACTCGATGGCGGCGTCGATCGTCGCCAGTGACTTCGCCAGCTGACCCGACAGGTACGGCGCATCGCTCGCAAGCAGGATCCGGTCGGGTCCGAAACGATGGGCGACGATGCGCAGGTGCTCGGCGTCGAACACGAGGGCGTCCGCGTAGATCCGCCGTACGACCTGGTCCCACTCGTCCCCGTTCCCTTGTCCGCTGAAGCGGGACCCGACCCTGATCCGGGGGTAGCACCAGGCGAACGCCCCACAGCCGTGCGCGAACGCCACGCGCAGGCCGGGATGGCGCTCCAGGACGCCGCCCAGGAGCAGGGAGGAGGCAGCGATGGCGGTGTCGGCGAGCTGGCCGACACCGAGGTCGAGGACCCGGTGGTCCCGGCGCAGAACGCCGCGGCCCTGCGCGATGGGGTGGACGAACACCGACGAGCCCGTCTCCTCACAGGCGGCCCACACCTCGGCCAGCTCCGGCGCGTCCAGGTCGAGATCCCCGATCCTGGTCCCGACCTCGATGCCCGACAGCCCCAGCTCACGACACCGGTGCACCTCCTCGACCGCCGACGCGGACGGGAGGCAGCCCAGGCCGATCAGCCGTCCGTCCGACTGCTCGGCGACCGCGGCCATCGAGTCGTTGACGGCTCGCGCGTAGGCGGGGTCCGCCGACCACGCGTAGTGCATCGCCACCGGGGCGGGGGAGATGACCTGGTGCGAGATCCCGCAGCCGTCCAGCTCCTCGAGCCTTCGGGAGGGGTCCCACAGTCCCGAGGGCAGCGGTTGGATGGTGCGTCCACCGAGCACGTATCGGCCACCTCCCTCGCGGTCGACGACCAGCCGGGGAACGCCGGGCAGGTCTCGTAGAGCCGGGTCGAGGTAGTGGGCATGGACGTCGATTCCGGTGACGGGCCGGTTGTTGAGCACAGGGGAGGGCACGACAGCGCGTCCTTCGGGGTCGGTGCGGGTTAGGCGGAGGGGTACTCGACGATGCGGGACCGGAGAGTCCCGAGCTCCTGCACCGCGACCTCGACGACGTCGCCAGGCCGCAGGGGTGCGTGCGCGTCCAGGCCGTTGCGCCCCCACAGCTCGGCGAGACACCCGCCGCCGCAGGTCCCGGAGCCGAGCACGTCGCCGGCGCGGACCTCGGTGCCCCGGCTCGCGTACTCGATCATCTCGGCGAACGACCAGTTCATCGAGCTGCAGCTGTCCCTGCCGATCACCTCACCGTTGATGCTCGCGGTCATCTCGAGGTCGTAGGCGGTGCCCGAGCGACGGGCCGCGAGCTCGTCCGGGGTGACGAGCATCGGTCCCAGGGTCAGGGAGGTGTCCTTTCCCTTCGCCGGACCGAGGCGGACCTCCATCTCCGCGAACTGCAGGTCGCGGGCGGTCCAGTCGTTCATGATGCAAAAGCCCGCGATGTGCCGCTCGGCCCGGTCCGCGCTGATGTCGCGACCGGGTTCGCCGATCACCACCGCCACCTCCAGCTCGAGGTCGAACAGCGTGGTGCCGGGGGACAGCGGCACGTCGTCCTCGGGCCCGAGAACAGAGTAGGGGTTGGTGAAGTAGAACGTCGGCGCCTTGTACCACTGGGGTGGAACCGGCGGGTCGCCGCCCGCCAGCTTGATGGCGCCCTCGATGTGCCGCTCGAAGGTGACGAAGTCCCGCACGGTGGGAGGGTCGGGGATCGGAGCGTGCAGGCGGACGCCCGCGAGCGGAACGACCTCGTGCGGGTCCTTCACCAGGCGTTCGCCGATGACCTCCAGCGGGTCCGGATCGGCGAGGAGGTCCCGTACCCGGGTCCCCGGCGCCGTGCCGAGGACCGTGTCGTCCACGACGAGCCCGGCCGAGGTCGGCGTGGGCGCGCCGGTGGGGACCTCACGGTGCGAGTAGGTGATCCAGCGCATGGATGCAGACTTCCTTGGGTCGAAGTGGTCACCGCGTGGTCGCGGTGACGAGGCGCGACACCGCGACCCCTACGTGTGGGTCGTGGCCTCGCGGGTGTCGTCGGCGTCGCCGAGTGGCCCGTCCGTGACCGGTGCCGCGCCCGGGCCGAGGTGGAGGCGGACCCGCCCGACGAGCAGGGCGACGAGGAGGGTCAGGGCGGACGCGACCAGGACGACGTACATCGGGGCGGAGACGCCGAGGGTGGCGATGAGCCACACCATCACCACGTTGAACGGGCCACCGACGACCGCCACGACGAGGTTGTAGGACAGGGCGTACCCGGTCTGCCGTACCGCGGTCGGGAAGACGGCCGACACCAGACCGGGCACCGCGGAGACGAGCCCGCCCACCGCCAGCGCGGCCGGGAGCTGCATCCAGAGCGCGACACCGGGGCTCTGGGCCGTGGCCGGGACGAGGAGCAGCAGGACGACGGTGGTCGCCGCCGTCAGCAGCGCGGCGAGCCCGAGCTCGGTCCGCCAGCCGTACCTGTCGGCTACGAGACCCCAGACCGGCATCGAGAGCATGGCTGCGGAGATCCCGATCAGGCTGGCGAACAGGGCGGGAGTGGCGGCCAGGTGCAGGGAGGACTGCAGGTAGGTGGGCCAGAACTGGAAGTAGGTGCTGTTCGCGAGGGCGAGGGCGACGACGATCACGACCGAAAGACCGATGGCCCGGCCGTGGCCTGCCAGGGCCACCCTCATCGGGGTCGGCCGGGCCTTCCCGTCGACCGTCTCCTGGACGAACTCCGGAGTCTCGTCGAGGCGGCGCCGCAGATAGAGGGTGATCAGGCCGAGCACCCCGCCGATGATGAACGGGAGCCGCCACGCGAGGGAGGGTAGGGAGGGGAGCAGGTGCTCGACGAGCAGGCCGGAGAGGAATGCGGCAGCCGCACCCAGGAGGAAGCCGGAGTAGGCCGTCATCTGCTGGAACGCGCCTGCCCGCGCGACCGATCCGGGTCGGGCGTGCTCGGTGACGAACACGGCCGCCCCGGGCAGCTCGCCGCCGACCGCGCATCCCTGGACGATCCGCATCAGCACGAGCAGGGCGGGAGCGATCCACCCCGCCTGTTCGTAGGTGGGGGACACTCCGATGACCAGGGTCGACACGGACATCATGACCACGGTGAGGATGAACATCTTCTTGCGGCCGACCCGGTCGGCGACGCGAGCGATGACCACCCCGGCGAGGGGTCTCACCACCATGCCGATGGCGTAGACCGACAGCGTCTGCACCAGGCGCATCGTGTCCGACGTCTCGGCCGGGAAGAAGGCCTGGCCGATCAATGTGGCCACGTACAGGTAGGCCACGAAGTCGTAGTACTCGAGCGCGGCACCGAGTGACCCCAGGCGGATGTTTCGTCGAGAAGCCGCATGGCTCGGATGGGAGGTCGTGCGCACCATTGCGACACCCTTCGAGAGAGGTTCGACTGCACCTGCCGGCGGTCGTGCCGGCCGGTGGTGGAAGAGCTGACCGACAGGTCGGTCCGGGGAAAGGTCAGTCGACCGGCGGCATCGGGAAGACCTTGCCGTCGAAGACGGAGACGTCCTGGCGCAGGACGCGTTCCCCGACCCGGGCGGGTGGGGCGTCCATGAGGACGAAGAGGACGCGGACCGGCTCGCCGCTCCGTACCGCCCACGAGTGCATCGTGCCGCGTTGGACGACGACGTCACCGGGTCCCAGGCGCTCGACGCGATCGCCGCCGTCCAGCTCCATCTCCAGCTCGCCCGAGACGACGATCGCGATGTCCTGGGTCTCGGTGCGGTGCATGTTGGCCGCGGTGAAGGTGCCCGGTTCAAACTCGGCGACCCGGAAGAGGACCCGGCCGCCCCAGGGGCCCGAGGCGTCGTCGTCGACCGAGAAGCCGTCGTTCGACGGGGGGAACGCCGGTGTGCACCACACCACCTTGGCGTCGTAGCCCTCCAGACGAGGCTCCGACGAGAGCGTCTCGTCCAGGGCGACGACGGCTCTCCCCTCCTCGTCGTGGCCGGTCACGACGCGCCTGAAATCGAATGCCATGCGAATGGAGCTCCTTGTCGTGTGCGTGCACCGGACCGACGGACCGGTGCGCTTAGTCGTCGAAGTCGACGAGCTCGTGCGGCCATCCGACGGCGCCGAGCAGGTACTGCTGGGACTCCTCGACGAGTCGGCGGACCCGTCCGTGGTCGACCCCGACGAGCCGCCCGCCGCTCTTGACGACGCGGCCCGCGACGAGAACGGTGTCGACACAGCCGATGTCGGCGGCCTGGACGATCGAGCAGATCACGTTGTTCCGGGGGGTGAGCTGCAGCTTCTGGGTGTCGAGCAGCACGACGTCCGCCTGCTTCCCCGGCGTCAGCGAGCCGACGGTCTCGCCGCGGCCGCAGTTGTCGGCGCCCTTCTGGGTCGCCGACCGCAGGATGTCGCGAAGCGAGGCGGACGGTACCCCCGACCGGTGCTCGTCGAGACGCTGGACGAGATAGAGGGCCCGCATCTCGCTGAACATGTCGATCCCGTAGGTCATCGGGTTGTCATTGCTGATTCCCGGCCTCAGACCCAGCTCGACCCACTCGGAATACGGGACGACGCCGTATCGGAACTGTGTCTCGATACGAGGACAGACGTTCACCTGGCTGCCGCCGTCGACAATCGTCTGACGCTGTTCCAGGGTGAGATGGTTGGCGTGGTTGATCGCCTCGCGTCCGTCGAACCAGCCGGTCGAATAGAGACGGTCGAGTGGCTGGTGCTCGATCCCACTGTCGAACGAGAACCAGAGGTCGAGATCCTTGCGAAGGCGCAGCAGATCGTCCAGATCGTCGTTTCCGGCCGCATACAGTCGCAGATCGCACAACTGGTCGTCACTGCTGAAGTGCCGCTCCCGCAAGCGCTTCACGTCCTGCGGGAACGTGTGTGCCCAGGCGCCGTGGCGGGGGCGTCCCACGGCGTGCGTGCCCCGCACCCCCGCGTCGGCCATCGCCGCGATCGCGGCGTCGGAGTGCTCCGGTGAGCGGGCGTTGTGCATGTTGTCGACCACGGTCGTGATACCGCCCTCGAGGGCGGTGAGCAAGGTCACCAGCGTGCCGGCGTAGACGTCCTCGGGACGGCACGCGGGCCCGAGCAGGCGGTGGGCCGCGTACATGTAGCTGCGACTCTCCCGCGGGGCCCCCTCGACCGCGTCGATCGACGTCTGGGGGATGTTCGTGGGGAGCAGCCGACCAAGTGCGCCCTCCCAGCAGTGGATGTGCGGATCGCAGAAGCCCGGAATGACGATGTGATCCCGCGCGTCGATGACGACCGCCCCGGGCGCGTCGATGCGCTCCGCCACGGCGGCGATCGTGTCGCCGACGATGAGGACGTCGCCACGCCCGAGATCGCCGACGGAGTCGTCCATGCTCACGACGGACCCGCCCTTGATGAGCAGTCGGCTGTCGTGTCCGCCCTCCCGGGCGAGCGTCGCCGTCGGGTCGACTCCGCGGCTCCGGACGGGCGCGGTGTCCACTGTGTTCTCAATCTCGACCACGCTGCTCCTCGTCGTGCCGCTCTGCCGTGGGGTCTGTGCGCCGATTCGTCGGTGAAAGCGGACGATTGCTTCTCCCGGCGGCGAACAGTGGCAGCCTAACAGTTCGCGGGCCCCACCCGAAGTTCCATCTTGTCATTACCCCTATTCTATGGAAGAATAGGGTGGTTTCGTGGTCACCGAGAGATGGTCACATCAGCGGGGACGGACAGTGCGATGGAATTGAGGCAGTTCGAATACTTCCTGGCCGTCGTGCGTGAAGGTGGATTCAGCCGGGCCGCCCGCACGCTGCACGTCGGTCAGCCTGCCTTGAGCAAGCAGGTCCGGAACCTGGAACGGGAACTGCGTGTGGATCTGCTCTTCCGGGGTCCGGACGGCGTCGTCCCTACGCCCGCCGGGCGGCGACTCGAGGGAATACTGAGTGACATCTTCGTGCACGTCTCCGGAATCAAGGACGCGGTTCGCGAGGCGGCCGCCGGGGGGATCTCCGGCACGGTCTCGGTGGGGATATCACCGACGTTGATGCCGGCGCTGGCGGCGCCGCTGTCCGCGGAGTTGGAGAAGCGCCATCCGGCTCTGTCGGTACGGATCGTGGAAGCGCTCCCGATGTTCCTCAACGAGTGGCTCGAGTCGTACCGGCTCGACGTCGGGCTGTTCACCCGATGGCCGGCGCCCGGGACGGACCCGGTCCCCAAGCTGACCTACCGGCGGATCGGCGTGGAGCGCGTGGTCCTGACGGCGGCGGGCGCCGCGGCGACCCGGTCCCGGTGGAACGGGGTTCCCGACTACGCTCGGTGTGCTGGGATCCTGCAGGAGTTGCCCCTGGTGACGACCCCGGGCTTCCTCCTCCTGCTTGAGGAGCGGCGCGACCTCACCGAGATGCTCAGCCCGCTGACCTCGGAGATCGATTCGGTGCACACGGTCAGGGACATGGTCCTGCGCGGCGAGGTGTGTTCGGTCTTGCCGGTCACCTACATCCGGGAGGACCTGGCGGCCGGTCGGCTGATCGCTGCGTCGTTCGCACCGCCGCTTCGACGCGAACTGGTCGGCGTCACGCCGACCGGACGAACGCCGTCGGGTGCGGTGCAGGTGGTGATCGAGACCGCGCGCGCGCGGCTCACCGAACTCGCCTCCGCAGATGATGCGGGAGCCGGTACGGGGTAGGCCTCCACGTGGCTGGTGCGGGAGCCGACCGGGTCGCTCGACGGCCCGACCGCGTGGCAGCGGACGGCCCGACGCCGACCGGCCTGCTCGGCTGGGGCTTGGCGGCGGCGGGTGCCAAGCCGGGGCTGCGACCGCCGCCGCGCCCAGCTTCGCCGACTGCGTGTCATCGCGGGCCCGCTCGGCGTCGGGGCGCAGGAGCTGTTGAGCCTACGGTCGCGGACGATCCCGATGAAATCATGCGCTGGCCGACATGGCGGCGCGAAACGCCAACAACGAACCCGCGGCTGACTGTGAAGCTGGCGGAGCCGACTCGGTGATGGTGGGTTGGTGGTCGACAGCACCGGGGCGGTGCTGGCCGAGATCACCGTGGCCGCGGATCCAGACGGCTACGCCGAGCTGCTCGACCTCGGCCGGGCCCATGGGTGTTGTGGGGGTGGGCGGTCGAGGGCTCGGGTGGCTATGGGGCGGGCCTGGCCCGTCACCTGGCCGGGGCTGGGGAGTTGGTCGTCGAGCTCGACCGCCCGACCCGTCCGGCGCGGCGGGCGGGGGCGAAGGCCATCCGATCGACGCGGTCCGCGCCGCCCGGAACGCGCTGGGCCGGGCCCGGGTCGGCGCCCCCGCGCGGATGGTGAGCGGGCCGCGCTGCGGATCCGATTGTCGACCCGCCAGGCCGCGGTCGACGGGGTGACCGAGACCAAGAACCAGCTCCACGCCCTGGCCATCAGCGCTCCGGAACAGGTCCGGGCCAGGTTCCGTGGGCTCAAGACCGCGGCATTGCTCGCCAAGGCGGCCACGTTGCGGCCCGCCCGCCACGCCGGGGACGTGCACCTGTTCACCGCGCTGTCGGCGCTACGCGCCATCGCCCGCCGGATCATGGTGCTGCAGGACGAGGCCGACACCCACGAGGCCGCACCGGCTCAACCGCTCCGGGGACCGGCGCCTCAACAGCGCCATCCACACCATCGCCGTGTCCAGGATGCGGTTCCATCCCGACACCCGCGCCTACGTGCAACGCCGCCGCACCCAAGGCAAGAGCGACCCCGAAATCGGCCGCTGCCTCAAGCGCTACATCACCCGCCAGCTCCACCGCCAGCTCGAACACCCACCAGCAACGGCTTGACGAACCATAGGAGCGTCACTACCGACGCCGCGACGAGCGACTACCGGACCGATCAACTGCCGTTGCAGTATTAGGTTAGTCGAACGCGCTGACAAGCTGGATGCCAGCCTTTAAGCGGCCGCTCGGCCGACGGTCTCTCCCTGGGAGCCATCATGGGAGCGAATCGCTGATGCTGGGGAGCTACCGACGCCCTCACTGTTCCAGGAATGACGAGGAATGCACAGCTAGATGACGCGGTGGACGGATAGGAAAACGCTCCTGAAAGCGGGTGTCGCAGGTTCGGATCCTGCCGGGGGCACAGGTCAGCGTGGGTGCGGTCGATCTTGTCAGCCAGCGTGGGAGCCGGATGGGAGCGAATCTGGTATTCGACGTCACTGTCTGGACGCCCGACAAGGAGACCCGGTCGCCTTGACCGACGGCGCACGCCTGCCGGTTCGCGGGTCTGCCCGTCATCCACGACCAGGCCATCCAGGTCGTGGAGCAAGCGCCGTCGTCTTCGCGATCCACGCGCAGTACCCGCCTGACGAGCGCCCGGGACAACATCAGAACGACGATCAGCGACGTCACCGAGAGAAATCCACTCAGACTCGCCCGGTCGCCGAACACCAGGTCGACGAGTTCCAGCACGGCAAACTCGCTGTCGAACAGGACGAGCCAGAGCAGCAGCCCGGCGCCGATCTTGCCTGGCACGCCGGAGGCGGCCCGGAACCGGCCGACCACCCGCTTCTTGAGCAACAAGACTGCCTTGAGCACCACCTTGAGCAGCACCGCGACCAGCAGCGGCACGGTGAGGGTCTAGGTGACCACGCCGGGCAGGAACGAGGGGTGAACGGAGCGCCTGACCAGGGCGCTGGCGCCGGGTCTTCAGCTCAGGTGTTGTGTCGATCAGCGGGCGTGCCAGAACCGTCGGCCTCCGCCCGCGCGACACCTGCGGTTGCTTGAACTCGAGGTAGTCGGGCGTATTTGGATGCGCAGACCGTCTGTGCCCTTGTCAGGTGCGGGAGCTAGGCGATGGCGCCGTCGTGGAGCTTCTCGATCTCGACGGCGTCGTAGCCGAGTTCGGTGAGGACCTCGTCGGTGTGCTCGCCGAGCCCGGGGCCTGCCCAGCGGACCGCGCCGGGAGTGGCGGACAACTGGGGCGCGACGTTCTGCATGGCGAACTCCTGGCCCGCGGTGTTGCGCGTTCGGATGATCGCGTTGCGGGCGGCGAAGTGTTCGTCGGCGACCATGTCCTCGGTCCGGTAGACGCGGCCTGCAGGTACGCCGCCTGCGTGCAGCAGTTCCAGGAGTTCGTCGGCCGCGTAGCCCTTCGACCAGCTCTCGATGAGCTCGTCGAGCTCCTCCTGGCGTTCGCCCCGGGCGTGGTGGGTGGCGTAGCGCGGGTCGACGCCGAGTTCGGGGCGGCCCATCGATGCGGCGAGTCGCCGGAAGACGGTGTCCTGGTTCGCGGCGATGAGGATGCTCGCGGCATCCTCGGTGGGGTAGACGTTGCTGGGGGCGATCTTGGGCAGGATGGCTCCGGTGCGCTCGCGCTGGTGTCCGAGGGTGTCCCACTCGGTGACCGCGGCCTCCATCATCGCCAGGACCGCTTCGTAAATCGCCGAGTCGACGATCTGGCCGCGGCCGGTGACGGTCCGCGCGTGGAGCGCGGCGAGGGCGCCGAGTGCGGCATAGGTGCCGGCGAGGGAATCGCCGATGCTGATCCCGGCGCGGGACGGAGGTCGGTCGGGTTCGCCGGTGAGGTAGCGCAGCCCGCCCATCGCCTCCCCGATCGATCCGTAGCCCGCACGGGGGGCGTAGGGGCCGGTCTGCCCGAACCCGGTGACGCGCACGATGATCAGGCCGGGGTTGGTCTGCCAGAGTCGTTCGGGGGAGAGGTTCCAGCGTTCGAGGGTTCCCGGTCGGAAATTCTCGACGAGGATGTCGGACTGGTCCAGGAGCCGTCGGGCGACGTCCTGGCCTGCGTCGACGCGAAGGTCGAGGGTGATCGAGCGTTTGTTGCGGGCGATCACCGGCCAGGTCAGGGAGTCGCCCTCGGACGTGGTCTGTCCCCACTGGCGCATGGGGTCACCGACGCCGGGTGACTCGACCTTGACGACGTCGGCCCCCAGGTCGCCGAGGAGCTGGCCGCAGAACGGCCCGGCGATGAGCTGGCCCATCTCGACGACGCGGATGCCGGTCAGCGCACCCCGGGGCGCTTCGGTGGTCATCACGTTCCTCTTTCGGAGTTCGCTGTGCCGTCTGCGTTGAGATCCGCCCCCAGCAGGGCGGCGCGAGCGGCGATGATGTGAGAACGCATGACCGACCCCGCCCACTCCGGGGAGCCTGCCCGGATGGCCGCGGTCAGCTCGCGGTGGTGGCCCATGCTGCGGGCGAGTGCGTCGGGTGTGTAGCGGGAGAAGGTGCGCATGACCGAGGGGACGTGCACCACAGAGCCGAGCATGGTGGCCAGCCTCGGGCTGTCCGCGGCGTCGATGATCAGGCGGTGGAAGCGGGTGTTGAGGTCGCCGAGCGCGAGGAGGTCGTGGGCGTCGCTGCGCTGTGCACAGGCCTCCATCTGCTCGCACAGCTCGGTGAGCCGGTCGGTCTCGGCGGCGTGCATCCGGCCCGCGGCCCGCTCCGCGGCGTGGGCCTCGAGCATGATCCGCAGGTCGTAGATCTCGTGGAGGTCCTCCACCGACCACCGGGCGACGCGCGCGCCGCGATTGGCCAGGACCTCGACGAGGCCTTCCGACGACAGCGTCCGCAAGGCTTCGCGCACGGGGGTGCGGCTCACCCCGAGCTGGGTCGCGAGCTCGACCTCCTGCAGCCGGCTCCCCGGCGCCAGCTCGCCCTCCATGATCAGTCGGCGAAGCTGCGTCACGGTCTGTTCTGTGGCGGCGGCCATGTCTCTCCCCGTCAGATGGTGTGCCCCTCGGCGCCGGCCACGGATGGCCGGCGCCGGTCGCCTGATCCGGACCCCAGCATCCACGAGCTCCGGCACGGCCATCCGTTCTGGTGATCAGCCCCCGGAAAGGCCGTCCACGGCGCTCAGGCCGGCCTGGGCCACCTCCATGTCCTGTGTGTAGTGCCCGCCGCTGACGCCGATGCCTCCGACGACCGCGCCGTCCACGGTGATCGGGTAGCCGCCGCCGAACACCACGAGTCGGTCGATGCCGGTCGGGGCGCCGACGCGAAGCGGCTCGTCGCCCTTGATGAAGTCGAACCAGCCGTCGGTCGGCATCTGGAACCCGGCAGCCGTGTAGGCCTTGTCCTGGGCGACCTGCACAGAGAGCAGCGGCGCGCCGTCCATCCGCGCGAACGCCTTCTGGACTCCCGACTCGTCGACGACGGACACGACGAAGGCGCCGCCGTCCGCCTCGGCCTTCGCCACTGCCCCGCGCACGATCTGCTGAGCCAACTCGAGGGTGATGGAGGGGCGGTTGTAGGTGCCGGCCATGAGACGGGTCTCCTTCGCGTCGTTGGGATGAGCTCGTGCCAATTTGCATACATGCAAGCGCACCTGCGCGCGGAGTGTCAACTCTCTCGCCTCGACCGACAGCTGTCTGCGCAGAGCTGAGCCCGGAGCGTCACGCCGAGGTTCCCTCTGGCGCCAATCGCTCTGATGATGCTCATGAGCAGCGCTGAAGCTCGCACAAGACGTGACCTTGTCCCTCGCCTGGGGCACCAGTGGCGTGGTGCATCCGGAGTGAGGAGCCCGTCCGGATCGCTCGCTCGGCATGATGCTTGACACACACCAAGAGGTCTTGTTGTATGCATTTGGCCGCACCGGGGCGCCGGATGCAGCTGACATGAACGCCGGAGCATGAGGATTCGAGGCGACGATGGGCAAGCTGGACGGCAAGGTCGTGGTGATCACTGGCTCGGCAGGTGGCATGGGGCAGGTGGCGTGTCGCATGTTCTGTGCCGAGGGGGCGCGAGTGCTGGGCGCCGATCTCGACGGGACGGCGGGCAAGGAACTGGAGACCCGCCTGCGGGACGAAGGTCTCGACTTCCGCTTTGCGGAGGTGGACGTGGCCTCGGCGGCGAGCGTCGCGGAGCTGGCGGCCAGGGCGAAGGCCGAGTTCGGCGGTGTGGACGTGCTCTACAACAACGCCGGAATCATCGCGGGCAAGCCGATCCTCGAGACCACCGAGGACGAGTGGGCCCACATCGAGCGGATCAACTCCAAGAGCATCTTCCTCGCCACGAAGGCGTTCGTCCCGCTCATGGCGGGCCGCAAGGGATCGATCGTGAACGTCTCCTCCATCGGCGGGATCGTGGCGTTTGCGAACATGGGTGCCTACGGTGCGGCCAAGGCCGCGGCAGCACACTTCTCGCGTGTCGCGGCGGTCGAGTTCGCGCCCGACATCCGGGTCAACGCGATCTGCCCCGGCGTCGTCGACACCCCGATGCCCCGGAACTTCACCAAGGACATGGACGACCGCGACCAGATCTTCGAGAGCTGGAACCACGAGCACCTCACCGGTCGGCTCGGTCGTCCGGAGGAGGTCGTCTCGCTGGCGCTGTGGCTCGCGAGCGACGACGCCGGGTTCATGACCGGCGCCGTGCTCAACATCGACGGCGGCTACTCCACTCGCTGACCCCCCATCCCCGACACGTACCGAGGAGCATTCGTGAGCAGCGCAGCAGAGCGACTGGGTCTGGTCCCCGCCACCCCGCGACCCGAGAGCCAGCGCACGCCGGTGGCCGACGGCCGCACCACGCATCCGATCTTCAACGACCAGCCGCTCAAGCTCGGACTGTTCGGCACCAACTGCTCGTACGGGCTGACCATCAGCCACGCCGAGACCACCTACGAACCGACCTGGGATCACACCCTCAAGATCGCGCAGAAGGCGGATCGGCTCGGGTTCGAGGCGCTCGTACCGGTCGCCCGCTGGCGCGGCTTCGGAAGCACGACGAACTTCAACGGCACCTGTTTCGAAACCTACACGTGGGCGACCGGTCTGGCCGCGCTGACCGAGAACATCGGCATCTTCGCGACGTCGCACCTGCCCACGCTGCACCCGATCGTCGCGGCCAAGATGGCGACCACGGCCGACCACGTCTCCCACGGCCGCTTCGGTCTCAACCTCGTCATGGGCTGGTTCACCCCGGAGATGGAGATGTTCGGCGCCGAGCAGCGCGAGCACGACCAGCGCTACGTGTACGGCCAACAGTGGATCGACTTCGTGAACAAGCTCTGGACGGAAGAGGGTTCCTTCGACTTCGTCACCCAGGACTTCCAGAGCCTCGACGTCGAGTCCTACCCGAAGCCCTACCAGGGCCCGCGCCCCGCGCTCATCAACGCCGGGAACTCCAAGTCGGGCGTCGACTTCTCCGCCCGGAACGTCGACGTCAACTTCGCCGCGATGGACACCGTCGAGACGATGAACGGCTACACCTCGGACCTCAAGGCCAAGGCGCGCGAGGCCCACCAGCGCGAGATCCAGACGATGACCTACGGCCTGGTCGTCTGCCGGGACACCGAGGACGAGGCCAAGCGGGACTTCCAGCACATCGTCGACATGGGCGACCGCGACGGCGCGAACAACGTCATGAAGGTCCTCGGGATGCAGAGCGAGTCATTCGCCTCCCAGCTCGCCTCCTATCAGGAGCGCTTCATCGCGGGCTGGGGTGGCTACCCGATCGTCGGCACCCCGGAGCAGGTCGTCGAGGAGATGCAGCGTGTCCACGACCTCGGCGGCATGGACGGGATGATCATGGGAATGCTCGACTACCACGAGGAGATCGACTACTTCGGCGACAACGTCCTGCCGCTGCTGAAGCAGGCCGGGCTACGCCACTGATGTCGCCCCTGACGATCTGCGAGGTCGGCCCTCGGGACGGGCTGCAGAACGAGCCGGACGTGCTCCCTCCTGTCGTCCGCGCCGAACTCGCGAACCGCATGGCACGCACCGGGGTGCAGCGGGTCGAAGCGGCGAGCTTCGTCCATCCCGCGCGTGTTCCTCAGATGGCGGGTGCCGAGGACGTGCTGGCCGCAGTCGAGGCGAGGGCAGGCCTGACCCGCGCGGCCCTGGTGCTCAACGACCGCGGCTACGAGCGGCTCCGCTCGACCGCGTGCGAGGAAGTCCACGTCGCGTTCTGCGTGACCGAGACCTTCAACCAGCGCAACCAGGGCCGCCCGGTCGCCGAGTCCCTGGCGCAGGCCCGCGGCATCATCGCCGCTGCCCACGCGGACGGACGCCGAGCCACCGTCACCCTGGCGGCCTCCTTCGGGTGTCCGTTCGAGGGAGAGGTGGATCCCGGCGTGGCCCTCCGGCTCGCGGAGCAGGTGACGGACGCGGACGAGATCGTCTTCGCCGACACCATCGGCGTCGGGGTCCCCAGCCAGGTCCGCGCACTGCTGGTCGGGGCCCGACCACTTGGGAAGCCCCTGGGTCTGCACCTGCACAACACCCGCAACACCGGATACGCCAACGCCTACACCGCGATCGAGTCAGGTGTCGCCGTCCTCGATGCCTCCGTCGGCGGAATCGGCGGCTGCCCGTTCGCGCCGCGGGCCACCGGCAACATCGCCACCGAGGACCTGCTCTACCTACTCGACAAGGAGGGCGTCGACACCGGCGTGGACATCGACGAGGTCATCCGCGTCGCCGAATGGCTGGAGAAGACGCTCGGCAGACAGCTCACCGGACAGCTCTACCGCGCAGGTCCGTTTCCCTAGCGATGCGGCTGATCAAGCCCGAGGTCCTCGGGCGTCGAGGAGGTCGGTCGGCGAGCAGGCTCGCCGGTCTAGTGCCGGACGAGATGATCGAGGCATGGCCACCCGAGCCCACCCCGCTGGCCACGGCACGGGTCGTCTTCGGTGATCTCTGAGCGGCCAAACTCGACGCCGAGATGCTCGAGCGTCTCTACGCCCGGCTACAGGGTTTCCGCGAGCTGTGCAACGGGCGCCCGCGCGCCGGCCACACCTGCCGCCCGCTCGCGGGCAGCACCACCCGGAAGGTCCACCACATCCTCCACGCCGCCCTCGACCGGGCGGTGCGCCGGCGACACCTGGGCGTCAACCCGGCATCGGCCGGCAGGATCGCGGCCGCGACCGGGAAGGAAGGCGCCTACGCCGACCGCGTCACCGCCACCGCGACAGGCGGGGCCGGCCCGCCGGGTCCGCGGGCTCCTGCAGCCAGTGCTCTACGCCACCTCGCTGCGAGCCCCCGAGGACGTCTACGCGCTCACGCCGTTCCCCTGGCCGCTGTCCGGCGCCGGCTACACCGCGGCCTGGACCGCGCTCGACATCCCGCGGCTGCTCGTGAACACCACCGTGATGGCCGCGATGATCGCGCTCGGCCAGCTGCTCACCGGACTGCTCGCCGGGGTCGTGCTGCCCACCCTCTGCTCCGCCCTCGCCGTGATCATGCTGCGGCGCACGTCCGCAGCGTCCCGCGCGAGCTGCTCGAAGCCGCACGCATGGACGGCCGCAGCGCCTGGGCCGTCCTGTGGACCGTCGTCGTGCCCAATCTCGGCCCTGCCCTCGCCGCCCTCGGCGTCCTGCTGTTCGTCAACGCCTGGAACGAGTACTTCTGGCCCGCGCTCGTCCTGCAGCGCACCAACGCGGTGCTCCAGCTCGGCCTGCGCAGCTTCTGGGCACCGAGGGCAACGACTGGGGCCCGCTCATGGCCACCGCCGGGCCGGCCTGCCTGCCCGTTCTGGTCCTCTGCCTCGCCCTGCAGCGCCGCCTCGTCGACGGCTTCGTGCGCTCAGGGCTCCGATGATCCGGGGTTCGGGTCGGGGTGGCGGCCTCAGCGACGCGGCGAGGCGGTGATCTGGTGCCGCGCGGCCTGGAGGTACCGGGCGACCTCGCCGGTGATCCGGTCGGCGTCCCGGTTCAGCACCTCCGACCGTTCGTCGGCGGGCAACGAGGCGTAGGCGACGACGAGGTCCTCGAGCCGGCCCAGCAACATCGCGGCCGCCTCGGCCCGCGTCTCCCCCGGAGTCAGTACACGTTCCACTCCTCCAGTTCTCCCGCACGGTCGCCCCCGTGAGCAACCGGCGCGCGGGACGAGTGGATGAACAGCCCGTGACGGACTCCTTCCGAGACTCGCCCGGCCCGAGGGACCGGGGAGGAACCCCGTGCCACTGACGCTGATCAAGGGCGGTTTCCGGATCGTCGGCGCCGCCCCTTCAGGGGGGTAACAGGTCCGCATGACCCACCCAGCCGAGGAGCTGATCTTCGTCGAGGCGTGACAGCGCCACCAGACCTCGTCGACGACGCGCAACGGCCATCGTCCGTTGGCCGGACCGAGGTCTCCTCGTCGTCGGCCCCGCTTACCGTCACGCCATGAGCGCGACCGCCCTCGGGCACAGCATGCGCGACGAGCGCCTTTCCGAGGTGGACAGCGCCCTTGCTCGCGTGACCTCCGGTGCCCGTCCTCACCGCGTGCGGACCAGGACTGCGCTCGACGGGCTGCGATCGCGGCTCCACGGCATCCACGAGCGCTGTGACGTGCCGACGCGAAGCGCTGGTCCGAGTACCGGGCCGCACTCGATGCGGGGCTCGACGAGCTCGACTCCGAACTCGCCCGGGTGACCGAGCACCACGCGCCCGAGGACCTCGACGACCTGCTCTACCCGCACCTCACCCGGCTCGAGCTCGACGGCTGGCGCGTACGCGCGACCCACGGCGCAGGTGCGGACGAGCCGGGCTCGGTCTCACTCGACCTCATCGCGTACGCACACCGGCAGCTCGACTCGCAGAGCAGCGATGCCGGCCTGCCGAAGGGCGACCTGGAACGGATCATGGACGCGATCCGCGACAGCGTCCCGCACGCCGACATCAGCCCGGGGCCGCGCTGACCGGCATCGTCACGCCCCTGCGGGCCCTGCGACGACCGGACGTTGATCCGGCATCCCGCGGTGGTCGGCTGGGAGCCATTGTTCGGCAACGGGGTCGCGACACGCTCGACGAGGGCGGCTTCGTCGTTGTGCAGGGCCACGACGGCAAGGTCCGCGAGACCCGCCGCATCGAGCCCGGCGCTGCGGACGAAGGCGTCACCGCGGCCGTCACCACCGCCCGGACCGCGACCGCGGTGGACCACACGAACGAGGCCCGATCGGCTGCGAGAGGCAGTCCACCCGCGACAGAGCCTCCGGCAGGCGACGGCGAGCTGAACGCTCGGCTACTAGATCGATTGAGGACCTACCGATCTTCGCTCTCGGCGGGTGGGCTGGGCCCCGGCAACACGTCGATGAGGCGTGTGGCCGATGGTGCACCAGTGGCGCCGGCCCGGGCGGCGGGGGGCACACGCCGTCCGGGCCCCATTCACCCGGGAGGCTCGGTGGCTCGCACTCGTCGCGCTCGGATGCTGATCAGCAAGGCGGAGCCCGGAATCCACGCCGTCACGATCGACGGCACGCTCGACGCCTATATCGGTCTCCGCCTGAGACGGCTCGTCAACGCACGACTGACGCTTGTCAGGTGCGGCCGCGACCAGGTCACTCGGTGTCTGGTGATCGACCTCGGCCTCGTCGACCGGGCGACGAGCCTCGGCCTCGAAGCCGTCATCCAGGCCGGGCGGGACACGAGCCGGACGTCCGCGTCGTTCGCCGTGGTCGGACACCGGACGTTGTTCGAGGTGCTGCCGCCCGAGGACCGGGCGACGGTCACCGCGTTCCCCCGCTATACCGGCCTCCCCGAGGCCGCACGGGCACTCGCCGCCTCGGCTCGGCACTCCTGATCACTCGCGGAGGCCGCGTGGAGAACCGCTGATCATCGGGTACCGGGGGGCGTGACCGGCACGCCCCTCGAGCCGCAGACGTGCCCGAGGTGCCGAACCGCGAGTCCGACTGGACCGAGCCGACCGCCTCGGCGGCCCGAACCGATCCCCGCCCGTCGTCGCACGGTCCGGAGCTCCGCCGCCTGCGGTGACGCTCCGCCCGCCGCGCGCCGAGCCGGCGACGAGTCCGCCGTCCGGACGAGGCCCCGAGCTCGCCGTTCGGGCGGACGGTCACGCGGTGGCCGCACGTCAAGATGAACGCCCTTCACCGATCAGCCACGACGTGGACGAGCCTTCTCGGGTCGCGGTGCCGTCTACAAGCGCGTCGAGGAGCTCCCTGACATCACCGGCGCCTGGCGCTACCGCCAGTCCGTGCACCGGGCCGGGTGAGCGGCCCGCCGGGATCGTCGGCCGTGTGCCCGGCCCGCCGGGCGACCACCGCCACAGTTGTCCCGGCCCTTCTCAGGTGCCCCACAGCGGCCGCCGTTGCCGCCGACCTGAACCCGCTGCACGATCACTCGTGGTCCGCGACCTCGACAGGCCGGCGCGCCGGCAGGAAGCAGCCCACGAGATGAGCACTGCCCTCGTCCTGCGCGAGTTCGTCCGCAACCCGTTGCGAATGGCCTCGGTGACACCGAGCTCCCCCGCCCTCGCCGCCACCATGACCGCACCGGTCCCGAGCAGCGGAGAACCGATCGTCGTCGAACTCGGCCCCGGCACCGGAGCGTTCACCGCCGCCGTACAACAACGCCTCGGGAGCCGCGGCCGACACATCGCCGTCGACCTCAACCCGCACTTGGCCGAGGTCCTGGCCGAGCGGTTCCCCTCTGTCGAGGTCGTCGTCGCGGCCGCCGCCGACCTCCCCGCGATCCTGGCCGACCGTGGCATTGCCACAGCCGACGCCGTCGTGAGCGGACTGCCGTGGGCGGCCTTCTCGGGGCGTGCCGGAGGACGCCTGATCGACACCATCGCCACCACCCTCCATCCGGCCGGCGCGTTCACCCAGTTCACCTACACCTGGAGCCGCTGGGCCACGCCGTCACGACGCCAACACGAACAACTCCGGGACGCCTACGACGAGGTGATCGTCAGCCGCACCATCTGGCGCAACGTCCCCCCGGCCCTGACCTACGTGGCCCGCCGTCCCCATCTCCGACGTTCCTGACAGCCACTGGCCGCCCCGCGTTCAGAGGCGTTCGCTGGCCTCGTAGACCTGCGACGGCGGCCCGACGACGAGCGGATCGGGCTCCCCGACCGCCTCGGGATCCTTCGTCGGATAGTCCAGCGTCGAGAGCACCCAGCTCAACGCGGCGATCCGGCCGCGGCGCTTGTCGTTGCTGCGCACCACCGTCCACGGCGCTTCCGGCGTGTCCGTGCGCTCGAACATCGCCTCCTTGGCGCGGGTGTACTCGTCCCACCTCTCCAACGCGGCGAGATCCACCGGGCTGAGCTTCCACTGCCGCAACGGATCGATCACCCGGATCAGGAAGCGCGTCCGCTGCTCCGCCCGGGACACCGAGAACCACAACTTCACCAGGTGGATCCCGTCGTCGACCAACGACTGCTCCAGGTTCGGCGCCTGCGCCATGAACTCCTCGTACTCCCGGTCCGAACAGAACCCCATGACCGGCTCGACGACGGCCCGGTTGTACCAGGACCGGTCGAACAGCACGATCTCCCCGGCC